>NZ_JAVBNS010000232.1:0-11940 GCF_031551385.1 Anaerosporobacter sp. | reverse complement strand
AGAAATCAATCTACCTTGTGGTGTTTCTCGGAAAATAGGTTTCTTGCAGATGTAAGCATTCATCTCAATATAATTCATGTCTTCAAGGGATTCTGTTTTTACAATCTCATCTGCGAATACATTCAAAATCAATCTCGCTTCATTATTATTATGTGAACGGAAACTGCCAACAACATGAACTCTTTCACCACATTCCAAAGTTGGCATGATTCTATCTGAAACAATTACTGGAAGAACATCAAATGTTCCAGATTTTCTTTTCACAGCCATTGTAACCACATTGAAATTTTCTCCCATACACTCATGTGAAAAATTAATTTCCGCTACTGTTCCTACTAATTCAACTCTATTTAAAATTTCCATTCTTCTTATCCTCCTAGATTTTGATATCTCTGTAATATCGTAATTGATTTGGTTATATGATTTGGTTATCTGATTTATTTAAGCAGTACTTTTTCTACCATTTCTAGCACTTGTTCTTTTGTAAATGTGTCTTCTGTTTGATTAAATACCGTTGGTGATTGATAGTCTTCTAATACTACATATTCAAATGGCAATAATGGAGATTCATGTTCATTTGTATACCTAGAAACATAAGTTTTTTCAGTTGTAATTATTGCATATTCTCGCAAACATCTTTTTACTCTATAAATTTCTCCATTCTTGTAACAATCACGATGAAAATCAGCATTAACAATTAACACATATTCTCCACTCTCTGCTCTACGCTTAACTTTCTTGAATGAAAGGTATTCATTGATTGGTTCTACTGACACAGCAGATTCCATTGCATCTTCCCCGAATAATCTAGTTAACGCTAGTTTCGCGCCTATCTTGAAGTCAAATTCATCGCTATGATTACATACTGCAACTCCACGACCAACTTCTTGCTTGCCTTCTTTCATGACTGCAATTACTTTATTTTCATCTGTTGTGATGTGGATTGATGCGTTCTGTATTGTTTCTACTCCCTCTTCACAAATACAAAATACCTTACCTTCAGAAAGTACTGCTAAAAACGAATCTCTATAAGCCGTATTTACACCACAACCTACAACAACACCCACACTGCCATTGTCAGGAAGAAATCCCTGTTTATACTTATCAATGTATTTAGGCGCATTTCTATCAATAAACTCTTCATAGCAACTGCATGTTTCACCGTTGTTGATTACTCTAACTCTATCTCCAACCTTAAAAACTTTCTTATTCATGCTACTTATCCCCCTTATTTTCAAAAGCGGTGCACACCGCTTTCCCAAACTCTGTTCGCTTACCACCTTCCACTTCAAAACTAATCTGTGGCGCATTCTGGTTGTTACAATAGTGATGTAAATTAAACTTGCATTGAACTACATCGCATAAGCAAAAATTCATTGACAACACTTTCCTTTCGTGGTATATTCTCATTGATTTTATTTTTATTAGTTTGAATCCTTGGAAGTTGCTGCTTCTAGGGATTCTTTTGTTAATAATCCAACTGATTTTAATGCTGCTAATTTACCTTTTGCAAATAAATCGTTTGGATTCTTACACAATTCTTCCAATGCAGTCTTTTCCACACAATCAACAGCATTTGCATCTATAGCATATAATCTCTGCATATTCCCTACCTTTTCATAAACACACTTTTCTGGTTTCTTATCTAAAAGTACCGAGATACGATTTTGTTTATTTCTGCGTTTGCTCATTACTTCACTTCCCATTTCTCAGCTTTTTGAATATTGACATCATATTTCTTACTGTATACGTGTCATTCTCACACAAAACAAGTAACGTTTGCTCTTCTTGATCTGTTAGCTCAATACCCTCCAATTGTTCATTTATCATCTCTGCATGTTCTGCAACAGCCTTCATTAACTTTGCATCTGTTTCTGGAATTCTGCTGTTCTCCGCTTTAATTTCCATCTTATCTCTCCTCTCTAACATGCTTAAATAACCAGTCTGTTTCATCTTCTGTAGTCATTCCGTAATATTCATCTGTTCTTCTAAAGAAATACTCAATGCCGTAAAACTGCTTAATCGCAAGTCTAAAAACATCTAATTGTGCAAAGAGCTTACTGATATTAATTTGCATTTCATTAGATGCACTTGGCTTTTTTCGTGTTGCTTTTACGCACTCTGTAAGAGAATCTTCTAATGTTTTTGCCGTAGTTTCAAATTCAATTCCCAACTCTGTTTTCAAGAATTTTTCTTTGTTTAATTTCGTGACCTTTTTCCTCCTTCTAGTTCCAATACACCAACTACCAGTCCAATCTCGATAAGCATTCTGCTATCCTACTCCTACATCTCAATAAGCTTAATCGCTATTTTCTTTGCGCATTCCTCACAAACTTCATTCCCTTGATGGCTAATGATTGTTTTACTGCAACCACAGAATATACATGCATCTCCTTCTGGTTTAATTGTCTCTACTTGTTTAACTAGATCAGTTGAATTTGACTTAGCTAAATTGTAGTAAAGTGATGAAATAAATTTGCTGTTTGTAATTTTGTCACCACTTGCAGAGACATACTTCTCAATGATTTTTGATGAAGAAGTTACTGTCATCATCATGTGTCGAATAGCTCGTTCAACTCTGCTTGTCGTAGTTTTGTTATTCTCCGCCACTTGTGTATACAACCCTTTGACCATTGAATTTAGGATTGTTTCATCTTTCTCAATCAATTCGATTGCATCAAGGGTATACTTGAATCCCTTTATCTTTGGATTAACCCCCATTTCAAGGAGTGCATTCATTGCCTTGGTTCTTAATTCGCTCATTATGTACCTCCATACTCAATTAAAATTTACTGTGTCTTATGTCTTTCTTTAGCGTTCTCAATTTCCTAGATTTCCTGTGTCTAATTACTACGCAATCGGAATCTTGATAAGCAAGAACATATTCCGTTGGGCTTTTGATTCCTTTACGTTCCAACCAGTCCATCTGCTCAAGGGACATCATAATCTACACTTCCCAAATAAATTCGTATTCTGAATCATGTAAAACATAATTGGTTTGTCCATCTGTACACACTGGACTTCCAGCTGTTGGAGCAATATCCACCACATTAACAATTTGTCCAACTCTAAAACCATGTTTAGTTACATTTGCAACTACCTTTAACTTATCTCCGATTTTTATTTGCATTAGCTCTATTCTCCCTTTTAATTGATCTAACCTCTCGCTCAAAGTCCTTTCGTATATCCAAGAGCAACTTGTCTACTTCTTTTTGTGTATAGCACTTTTCATTCTTTATAATGATTCTTGCAATTTCTCTTTTGCTTAGTTTTATAAATATGTAGGCAATCTGAAATAGCAACGCTGCGACTATAAGGTTGATTGCAAATTGTCTAATAGAAATGCTTTCGGTATCTGCAAGAGCACAGACAGTTCCGAGAGTGAGTGCAATTCCCATGAACGAGAATGCGAATGATAAAAATTTTAGGATTTCTCTACTTCTATTCTTCATATGCAGTTACCTAGAAATGCATCTGCATATTGTAATCAAGCACTTCTTCTTTTAATACAATTGGAAGTTCATAGTTATTAATGATTCCAACGGCAAGTTCGCACTGCTCACGTCTAATGGACTTATAGCTGCTAACACCAAATTGTCTTTTGAGTTGATCGTATATGTCTGAATATACTTTTCCCCTTAATGACTTGTCGCTGTAAGAGTTTGATTCCTTACCGCCAAGGCAATTAACACCTTTCTTTCTAACTGCAGTTGTGATTTTGTCCATATCACAAGCGTAGAGAGGAACACTCTGTTTGAAACTCTCCAAATCTTGTTTAACTTCATCAACCTTTTCATTTACCTCAAGAATTGCTTGTTGGTGTAGTTGTAATTGTCCGATTGCGGAAGTTGGTTTTTGATATGAGCCTGTTTGTCGAATGCTTGGTAATACTTCGTCCATTACCCAAGATTCAAAATTTATAGCATTAGGTAACTTCGACTTCATTATTAACCTGTATACATCTCCCTCAGTAATAACCAACACTTCTTGTTCCCCTCCATTTGTAGGGACGTTCTGTTTTAGAACCCCCTTGCAGTGATCTCTTACTGCTTTATGAGGGATTGAATAACCTAACGATTTCGCAATATCAATTCCTACAAAATAAATCTTACTCTCAATAATTACTGTTCGAACTTGTCCAAATTCTTGATTTTCAAATACATTGACTTCGTTCATCACATACCTCCTCTACACTATGCAACAAGATTATCTTTAGTGAATAACCAGTCATAATCGTATTCTGGGAAAAAAACTTGTCTTATCTTTTGAGCTTCACTAAAATAAAATCCACATTCTACTTTTCCATTCAGTTTGTCACTTGTTGTAGCTTGACGACATTCCAATAGGTTTGAAATTTGTACTGCTGTAACATTTTTTAACTTCATTACATTAAGTAAATTCTTATACATAATTTATCTTCTCCTCTCTTCTTTTAATTTGCGTAATTACGCAAACTGTAATTATAATATACTCGGTATTACGCAGATTGTCAATGCAAAATTTGCGTAATTACATAATATTACGTATTTCCGCAATTTACATCTTTACTTTTTTCGGATTTAAGTGTATAATTCAAATATCACAGAAAGAGGTGCATTATGGAAAAAGCAAAAATTCTAGAGCAATTAATCAAAGAACAGGGATATACTATTAGAGCATTCGCAAAAAAATGTGATATACCAGAGAGTACCCTTTACACAATACTAAAAAAAGGTGTAGGCAGAGCAAGTGTTAACACAATAATATTAATTTGCAAGAATTTAGGGATACGTGTAGAAGATTTAGAAGAGATGGAAAAAGGCATTTCTAAAGAACAGTACGAGCCTAGTTTTGATGATATTCAGACACTTATAGCTAGAAATGGTAAATCACTTTCTTTAGAACAAAAACAAGCATTGATTAAATCTTTGCTTTCAGACGATTAAGATATGATTGATTATGAATACATACGTTCCAAAACTTTAGAGGTCTATATTGAATGCAAAGTTAAGTCATTTCCTCTTAACTGTATTTTTCTTTTAAAACATTATGGACTTAAATGTAAAAAATATTCCGATTTATCACTGGCTAAACAAAAACACTGCTTCCAAATCAGTGAAGATGCTTTTACTTTAAATGATATCGTATTCTATAATGATAATATTAATCCATCACGCATTATGTTTACCTTAATGCATGAATTAGGACATAAAATTCTTAGCCATACCGATTATCTCAATAAACAATCAGAAATTGAGGCTAATACATTTGCAAGCAACATCATTGCTCCACGTATTGCAATTCACTACTCAAGCAAAAACTACCATGATGTAATGAATATTTTTGGATTATCAGAAGAAGCTGCTAATATCGCATTCGATGACTATAAGCGTTGGAGAAGATACATTATTACTCATAACAATAAGATAAGTGAGCTAGACAAGAATTTTTATAACCATTTCTACAATAAAAAAGCAAAAAAATTCGTCTACAAATCAAGTGAATGTCTGATTTGTGGACGTAAAATGTACAATACATTTAATCAAGATTGTGATGTATGCACATTACCTCGATACACCAATTCATCATACGATGAATTGAATTGTCAGCTTTTAATTGCAGAAAGTAATTGGTTATATGGAGAATAAAGCATTTCGAGGTAATAAAATTATTATTATGCACTTTTAGTATATCTATTTTTAATAAATTTGATTAGGAAGACTCTATCTCAATAGTTTCTTCCTTTTTTATTTGCAAAGCATGGGATAAAATGGTATCATATACATACAAACGAAAGAAAGGGTGGAATTTATGAAGAAAAGAATTTTATCGAGTTTATTAGCGTTACTATTAGTTATCGCTGCATTAGTACCCAACATTACGGTACAAGCTGCGGTAAAGATTAACAAAACAAGTCTTAGTTTGAATGTCGGATCTAGCTCACAACTAAAGATTACTGGCACAACCAAAAAAGTTACTTGGTCTAGTAGCAAAACGTCTGTTGCATCTGTTAGCTCAAAAGGGAAAGTTACCGCTAAGAAAGAAGGCACAGCTACAATAAGTGCTAAGGTGTCTGGTAAGACATATAAATGTAAAGTTACTGTTAAAGAAAAAATGATTTCGTTAACGGCAGAAGAAATCGTCAATAAATTTATTGATGCTGGCTTAAATGTTGGAACAGTTATAGTTTATGATGAAACCACTGACCCAAATAACAAGCTTGGTAGACCAAATCAGTACACCAGTAAAGTAAATTTTGCTGATTCACAGGTAACTCAATATGATTATGAAGGAGCTACTCCAGTTGGAGGAACCGTTGAAGTGTTTAATAATTCTGCTGATGCAAAAGCAAGATACGACTATATCTATTCTGTTGCGCATGGTACTATCTTTGAACAGTATATGTATCTACAAAATAATGTTCTTTTAAGATTAGATTTCGAATTAACACCAACGCAAGCATCAGAATATGAAAAAGTACTTAAAACAATAAAATAATATGGTTTTACATTTATTGTTATATGTTGTATAATGCATATGTGACGTGTTACACGTATACACACTTTAATTTGCAGTATGGCGCTTGCTTAACAGCTTGCGCCTTTTCTGTTGTGTTAATTCTTGCTTGTTAATTTCTATGAATCTTATGATTTGGAAATAGACAAATTATCGGCACTCCTTACTGGAACTGCTTTGGTAGCTGTTTGAATGTCGTTTTGAAACGCGAAAAAAGCACTCGGTTAAGAATGCTCTTCATCGTCTATTGCAATTTCCTCATCCATTTTATTAATCTCCTCATCGTCCACCCGAGACTCCATTCTTTCTTTCTCTGCGTCAATACCACTTGATACAAATGATATCTTTAATACAAGATATATTAATCTGTATGAACTGAGTGAAAAAAACGTTACACAATATATCCATATTATTTTTATCCCGAATATGATGCCAAGAAAATCAAAGCCTGATATATTAAAACTTCCAATGGTATTTCTAAAAAACAAAAGTACTGTAAATAATATAGCGATAAATCCAGAATTAATAGAGACTTTAAAATATTGTTTCATGAGTTTTGAATAATGTTCATTACACAACACATATTTTACTATAGGATTTTCATTTAAACTAAATATTAATGCAAATAATGCTCCAATAAATCCAATTAGAATCGAAGCGAAACTAATTACTGCATTAAGAATTGAATCAATATCATCCTTTATTTTCATATCACATACTAAACATATAATTGCTACAAGTGATATAATTGTGGCAATTATATATGGGTAATATTTTTCCCACATCAATGATTTATCTTTCTCCCTTTTTATACCACCCTTAATCAATCAACCATCTTCTTTCTATGAAATAGAATTCAAAATATCCTTCCTATTTGCTAAATATGTACCGCGTATTTTATTACACATTTCTACATAATCAATAGACTGTAATTCTTCCATTTTTATCGTTATGAGATTATGATACTTCATTGCAAACAAATCAATTGTATCTACTGGATCTGAATCATTATACTTCACGCTTAGTTCTGCGCCTGTTACAAAATTGTCTGTTTTATTTATATCCTGTATAACTTCTGTTATCGTTTCTCCGTCCATAGTTCCCTTGAATCTTCCCATTGACAATGATATAACTACACTTTTAGATTCGTATGGATTAGTAAAGCTTAATAATTTACCGAATGACGTTTCTTCAGGAATCTTACTTTTCTTTAACTTGTCAGTGGCAAATTTCATAGTAAGTTTTCTATATGTTTTTGCTCTACTTAACTTTTTCTCAACCCCTTTGAATGGCACAGGTCTTAAATATATACCATAATCTGCAGAATCGTATAGTTCAGTTAAATAATATTCAATACCAGATGCACTTAGGCTATCCCTATTTCTTTGTAATGCTAAAATATTATTATTTTTATCATAAACTGCTGATACGTCTTCTCCAATATATTCATCTATTGCCAATCTAATTGGCGTTGATTCACTGTTCATTCTTGCTCTTACTGGTATTTTCGTCTGTCTTAATCTTACAAAGTTCAAATAATAGCACATTGAGCTTTTATGAAATCTAAACTTATCTAATCTAGCTTTCTCTTGATAATAATTGTATGTGCGCTGTGCATGTGTTAGACCTTTAGCTTTATACAATAACGTTTCTAAGTCAAATAGTTTATCACGATCTGTTCCATCTTTTTTAGCCTCTACTACTTGATAATATTCTACTCTTACCTTTCTTGTGTATGCCATACTACATCTCTCCCTACTATCGTTTTCCAACATTATACACCCAAATAATGCCTTATTCAACAATAATAGGAAAAATAACTATCATTTATGATTTCATTATACCGAACATTTGTTCTTTTGTCCAGTGGTTTATTGATACTAAAAAAGCACATACAGTTAAGTAAGTGCTTCGGTTAGCCTATTTAGTCCTTTTTGAAATAGTCTTCATCTTTTTCCATTTCTTCAAGGACGACAATTACATACTCTCTCCATGTTCTAGTAAATGACCACTTTATAGTTTCTCTAATGCAGTGTATTACGAACACCACTGCTATAAGCAACATAATTCCCTTCTCTATAAGACTAGCTGGATCATTTCCTTCTATTGTACCTATAAATACTGATATAATAGCTATTAATATCGCACAATAAGATAACATAATCTTTGTAAAACCGTTAATATCAGATGCTCTTGCTTCAGCCTTAATCTTCAAAAATTCATTATGATCTTTTTTTATCTTATCATCTAGTACCTCCCTAACGCAGGTTATTTTGTTACTCTTACATGTACAATTACACTTGTTCAATTGATAACAAATTTCTTCAAATGTATTTCTCTTCATCTATTAGTATCCTCCCTTTTTTTCTAATCATATCTTAATTAGCAATATTATGTCAACAAAAAGAGTATTTACGAACTAGGCAGTATCGCAAATACTCCCAACAGACCAAATATAGAAGGAACTAATGTATGTCATATCTGCCTATTGCAGTTTAAAATGTATTCATAGAATACTATCAAAAGGTTATTGATAATTCCTTAATCCATTACTCCTCTTACTTGCCAAGTTCCGTAATTGTCTTAAAATCAATCCCATAAGCCTTACAAACTTCACGAGCACCTACATTAACTGCTGAATAAAACTTGTCGTCAAATAGCTTATTATCATCGTTGTTAGTAATAAACCCAACCTCAACAAGTATAGCCTGCATACTTGTTTTATTAAGTACAGTTATCTTTTTATCCACCTTAACTCCACAATCAGTAAAACCTAGTTTCTTAAATCCAGTACAAATATTTTTAGCTATTGTATTTTTAATTCCATTCTGTGAATACACAAGAACTTCTGTCCCATGAGCACTTGTATTCTCAACAGCATTTCGATGTATACTAACGAACAAGTCTGCTTTTGTGCTATTCCCCTTTGATGCTTTCTCGGAAGGACTATCATATACATCTTCTGTACGTGTATATGCAACTTCTACATCATTCGCTTTTAATACTTTTCCTAGTCTCTTAGCAAACCGTAGTGTATCGTCTTTCTCATATCTCTTTCCTTTCACAGCTCCTGGATCTTTACCACCATGCCCTGCATCAATACAAACTTTTAATTTCATACTATCATTCCTCACTTTCTACTTCTGGAAGTCCTGCCACAGAAGTCAACATAGAAACAACACCTGCTAGTAGCGATGCAGATACAACCATCTTCCAATCAACTGCAGAAAACACTGCTGTAGCTCCTATCGTACCTATTGCTGTTTGTGCTACTGTCTTAGTTGCTCTTACCGTTGCTGCTCTTAACCATTTCTTATTCATACCAATTCCTCTCTTTCTGCTTAGATACCAATTCCAATTTTAATGAAACAGAATATTATCCCAATTGTAGAGACAACAATTGCACTTACAATTGTTCTAAACCACCACTTGTTCTTATCTTTAATTTCTTCAATCTGCTTTTGTAAATCTTCGATTGTGTTTCCATTTTCCTTTATGTCATCTCGATTCTGATACACTACTTTTTTCAACTCATCGTATCCATCTGTTTTGACTTCAATGCGCGTTAGTCGATCTAACACCTCTCTTTCAAAACTTGTCTCTCCCATGATGATTACCTCCCCCTAGACATATAAAAAGGCGATTTCTAAATTAATAGAAACCACCCTTAAATCCTCTTTATAAATTTTCTATTCTTTATCGTTTATCTCATCAAGAGTCATCATGCAGTCTGCATACCCATCTGCTGTTAAGATTTCATCAACTCTTCCTTTATATAACTTTCTGTACAAGTCTACCCTAAAATACAGATAATACATATCCCTTGCAACTTCAACGCTTGTTAATCTTGATTCTTCAATTCTTGCAACAATTCTATCGACCATAATTTACATCACCCCCTCGGTTTGTGATTGTACAACTGTTGCTAAAATCTCTGGTATAATGACAGATGTTAATTCGTCTACTTGCTCTTGCAATGATTTACTCTCTTTTTCTAAAACATTAACACCTCTTAGATAGAAAGTAGCGATGCCGTTTTTGTATTCTAGATAAGCGTATTTTTTATCACTGTACTCACCCATGAGAACTCCATCATCTGTTGTGAATTTGAATGCTGATAGATTATCTATTGTAAAAGAATCTTTAATCGCTTGTAATTGCGTCAGCTCCACTTCAATCGCAATACTATTCGAAGTAGAACACTCCAAAACTTTGTAACTTGTACCATTTTTAAGTACTAATTTCATAAAACTCCTCCTTTTATTTATGTGATTTAGTCACCTAAATAGCTATTTAATTAATAACTTACGTAGATAAATACCCATGAGGTTTTTGGAATAGCTCCATCAGTCATCACGTATCCATTTGGAAATATAGTTGCGTAGGTTACAATACCTCCAGCAAAGCCAAAAACTGCCTTAACTGGATTCACTGGCCAATATTTTTCAGGCAAACGAATCATTGTGGCATTCTGTGGGATAATTTCTGAACATAAAAAAGTCAAACGCAAATTCACATGATTACCTTTACGTTCAGCGTAGCTGTTATCCACATTTGATACAGGAACTGAGAAATCAGATGCCACGAAGACCTTAGTCTCACTTGTGACGCCATTATTTTGCCAGTAAAAATTACCGTTATAATATCCCGCCATGGTTTCTGGTATTCCCCTTGAGGTATTGGCTGAAAGAATTTCAATGTATACTAATCCCGTGGTAATTCGATTTATAGTTACCAAGGGTCTAAATATATACCCCGTACTAGATAATGCTGTAGGATAATCACTAGGCAATGCGTCCAATGCATATTGAAATCGTTTACTTCTACCAATATCAACTCTTAACATTAAACTTGCTATAGTTGTACTAGCTTGCAACGTTTCAATCACTAAATTATTATTTAGCGAACTAACACTGTCATTTAATGTTTTGACAGTTCTTGCATCTGCAACAAACCCATCTTCTGTAACACTAAAATTATTTGCCACTTTATCTTTTGCTATAAAGGACACCCATGAATAAGTGTAGCTACCCTCTACTCCACTTTGCAATGTTATCTTTAACTCATTACCATCACGATATATCTTTCCAAGAGTATTCGAACTTGCGACTGGTAAAGATGTTGCATTTTCGATAGCAACATCTGTTAAATCATTATATTTTCCCGTGAAAGCAACTGCTTTTAAATCAGAGAAAAACTTCTTTATCTTTCCAAATATGATACCATGTTTTTCTCCTGTAACAATATTCTCTCTTGCCGTTGCTTCTGCAAAGGAAACTGCATTGTCTTTCGTATCATGTTTAGTTATTTTATCACTCGACCAACCAGATATAGTACTAACTCTACTATCATCGATTGCCAATTTCTCAACTTCTAATGCATTAAAATTATCTACAACATCTTGAGCAGTCTGCGTAACTGTACCACAATCGTCAATCATGTCTT
>NZ_JAVBNS010000018.1:0-14878 GCF_031551385.1 Anaerosporobacter sp. | reverse complement strand
GGATAGGCAAGAAATCCCGAACCCTTTTTTTTAGATACGACTGTTCCCGAAGGGCAACCAAGATTCAAGTTAATCTCCTCATAGCCAAGTGACTTCATCTTCTTAGAAGCAAGAATGAAATCCTGTGCATTACAAGTAAGAAGCTGTGGTATCAAATCAATTCCAGCGTTATTCTCTGGTAGAATATCTGTAATTTCTCTCGTCTTATAATTTCCCGATTGCGTTGCAGATACAAACGGTGCAAAGTAACGATCAACGTTCCCAAAATATTTTGCATGGGCATTCCGATATATATATCTGGTCACACCTTCCATTGGTGCAAAATAAAATCTCATTCTATCTGTTCTCCTTTGTCTAATATCAATATTGTATGGCAAACCACCAAACTAATACTTTTCGTATTATACAATACTTTAAGGAAAACATCTATAATGAGATTCTACTTATTTTTATTTCGTTATTAAAATTTATTTATTTGCTTTTTTGTTAAGAACGTCAAAGATTACTGCTCCTAGTAAAACTAAACCTTTTACAACTCTTTGGTAGTTGGCATCAACACCCATAATTGACATACCAAGATTGATAACACCCATTAATACTGCACCAATGATTACACCTGATACCGTACCAACACCACCATATGCCGAAGCTCCACCGATGAAGCAAGAACCAATTGCATCCATCTCATAGTTTTGTCCATAGGTAGGTTGTGCTGATGTCATACGCGCAATGGTAAGCATTCCTGCAAGTGCTGCTAATAATCCCATATTCGCGTATGCAAGGAAGTAAACCTTATCTGTATTAATACCAGATAATTTTGTTGCTTTCTCATTACCACCTACTGCATAGAAGTAACGTCCTGTTGTCGTCTTTGATGTTATGTATCCATAAACTAATACTACGATTACTACCCAGATTAATGATGTAGGAATACCACGGTACTTAGAAATCTTATACGTAAAGGCTAATACTACAGCACAGATCACTGCTGTTTTAATCGCCATTGATTTTAGACTTTCTGTTGCATAACCTTTGCGAACTCTACTTCTTCTACCTGTTATCTGAATTGCAATATAGATAACACATGTGATAACACCGATTAACATTGAAGTTAAATTAAATCCTTCCATTCCAAAGATATCTGGAATGTAACAGTTTGCACCACCACCGAAGATTTTAATAAAACCTTCTGATCGAATCGATTCTGTTTGACCGTTTAATACAACGTTTGATAATCCTCTGAATACCAACATACCCGCTAATGTTACAATGAAAGGCGGTACCCTTACAAATGCAATCCAAAAGCCTTGCCATGCACCAATTGCTGTACCAATTACTAACATAATTAAAATTGCTAATACAGGATGTAATCCCGCACTTTCCATCAATTTCGCACCAATTGCTCCTACAAAACAAACGACAGAACCAACTGATAAATCGATATTACCACCTGTTAAGATACATAGTAACATACCTGTTGCAAGCACAAATACATACGCATTCTGTGAAACTAAGTTACTAATGTTTTGAGGCATTAATAACTTTCCTCCTGTTTGCCAGGTAAAAAACAACGTAACACATAGTAATGCAATAACCATTGTATACTTCTTCATGCCTTCATTAATTTTCGCTTTATCCATATCCTTCTTGTCTCCTCTCCAACGATAACGATTCTTTACTTCTCTTTACTTCCTTGAAGTATACATGACATAATCTCTTCTTGTGATGTTGTAGCTGCATCCACTTGACCTACCATCTTACCTTCATTCATAACATAGATTCTGTCACACATTCCAAGTACTTCCGGAAGCTCGGATGAAATCATAATAACGGATTTCCCCTCTGCAACCAATTGATTCATTATGCAATAGATTTCATACTTCGCTCCAACGTCGATACCTCTTGTTGGTTCATCAAGTATTAATATATCTGGATCTGTAAACATCCATTTTGCAAGTAATACCTTCTGTTGATTACCACCACTTAGGTTTCCTACATTTTGCTCGATTGAACTACATTTTGTTCGTAGTTTTTCCTTATATTCACTTGCTACTCGGTACTCTTCATCCTTATCAATAACGCTATGGGTACTGATTCCTTCCATATTCGCCATTGTCGTATTAATCTTAATAGAATTACTAAGTATCAAACCGTTTCCTTTACGATCTTCTGTTACATACGCTAATTTGTGATGAATCGCATCTTTTACCGTCTTCAATTGCACTTCTTTTCCATTAATCTTTAAACTACCTGAGATATTCGTTCCATAACTCTTTCCAAATATACTCATTGCTAATTCTGTTCTTCCAGCTCCCATTAGACCTGAAATTCCAACAATTTCACCTTTGCGTACATTCATACTCACATTATCTACAACTTTACGTTCTGTATAAAGTGGGTGATATACACTCCAGTCCTTAACCTCCATAGAGATGTCACCAATCTTCTTGTTCTCTCTCTTTGGGAATCTATCTGTTAACTCTCTACCTACCATACCTTTAATAATTCTTGTTTCTGATATCGCATCCTTGGTTTTGTCGAGTGTTTCTATTGTTGAACCATCACGAACAACCGTAATTCTGTCTGCAACATAAGATATCTCATTCAACTTATGTGATATGATGATGGAAGAAAGACCTTCCTTCTTAAATTGTAATAACAAATCAAGTAATGCTTGAGAATCTGACTCATTCAAGGAAGCAGTTGGCTCATCAAGAATAAGCAATTTCGCATTCTTTGCTAATGCTTTCGCGATTTCTACCAATTGCTGTTTACCAACACCTAAATCTTTAACCAATGTCTTCGATGATTCTTTCAAACCTACAACTTTAAGATATTCATCTGCCTTACCATATGTCTCGCTCCAACTAATATTGAGTTTAGAGCCCCTTTCGTTACCAAGAAACATATTCTCACCGATTGTCATATATGGAATCAGTGCTAGTTCTTGATGGATAATTACAATTCCTTTACTTTCACTATCTTTTATCTGTTGAAACTTGCAGATATCTCCTTCGTAAATTATGTCTCCTTCATATGTACCATATGGATAGATTCCACTTAATACATTCATTAGTGTAGACTTTCCAGCTCCATTCTCTCCTACTAATGCATGAATTTCTCCTTTTCTAACTTGCAAATTCACATTGTCAAGAGCCTTTACACCAGGAAATGTCTTGGTTATATTTTTCATCTCCAAAATTATATCAGCCAATATAAATCCCTCCAATTTCCTTATCTTACAGACAAAACCATTCTATAGTACCTATTTAACTTGTGGAAGGACCGACACATATGCCAGTCCCTCCATAACTTGTGATTCGTGTTATTTCAAATCAGCTTCTTTATAGTAACCTGAATCAATTAATAATTCTTGATAGTTGTTTACATCAGCAAATACTGGCTCGCAAAGGTAAGAAGGAATCACTCCTGTTCCATTGTCATAGCTCTTTGTATCATTGATTGGTGCTTCACTGCCTTTCATGATTGCATCTACCATAGATACAACTTGAGTAGCTAATGTACGAGTATCTTTAAAGATTGACATAGATTGTTTTCCATCAATCATGTTCTTAACATTAGCAACGTCACAGTCTTGACCAGTAATAACTGGGTAATCTCCACTGTAGTTCGCTGCTAAAGCATTCTCTACACCAAGTGCAGTAGAGTCATTTGAGCAAAGAACAACATCTAATTTTGTTCCACCTGCATAATAAGAAGATAGAATATTTTCCATTCTTGATTGTGCTGCATCTGTTGCCCAGTTAGCAGTTGCTACTGTAGCGAAATCAACTTGACCAGATGGAATTACGATTACACCTGCATCTATATATGGTTTTAGAACATCAAATGCTCCATTATAGAAATATTTTGCATTGTTATCACCTGGATCACCTGTGAATATTTCAAGATTGAATGGTCCTGCTGAATTCTTTAAATCTAATGCATCTACTATATATTCACCTTGTTTTGTTCCTACCATGTAGTTATCAAATGTTGCATAGTATGTAACTGCGTCTGAATTCATAATTAATCTGTCATAAGCAATAACTGGAATGTTTGCTGCTTTTGCTTGTGCAAGTACAGTTCCTAATGAATCACCTTCAATAGAAGCAATAACAAGTAATTTACAACCGTTAGAGATCATATTCTCGATTTGAGAAACTTGTGTTTGGATATCGTTTGAAGCATATTGAAGGTCTACTTTGTAACCAGCAGCTTTTAATTGTGCTTCCATGTTGGTTCCATCTTGGTTCCATCTTTGTAAATCTTTTGTTGGCATCGCAACACCTACTAAACCACCATCATCTGATGTTGTACTTGATGTTTCTTTGCTGCCATCTTTTGTAGAGTTGTTTTTGCTACAGCCTGCGAATACAGTTGCAACCATAGCTACAGTAAGTAACATACCTAATAATTTCTTTTTCATAATGTATTTCCTCCCTTTCTTGAAACAAAAGTTATTGTTCACTCCGTGATCAATAACACGCTTCGCGATGCACAGAAATTATGCATACTGCATAATTTCGCGCTTGCAATTCTCGGGTTTTCTGTGACTTTCGCTTCGCTACACTCACAAAAAACACCTCGCGGAATATCACGAGTAAACAGTAACAAAACTCTTTCAGCAATGTAGCAACCTCTTGTCGCCCTTGCCTTGAGATAACTATACCATGAAAGATATAGTACAAGATTGTCTCTTTCTTCACAATTTTACGTTTTACTTCTTCTCCCAAAAAAGGCACTAGCACAGATTTGTTTTTTCTGTGCTAGTGCCCCAAAAATATACTATTCTTTTTTCTTGCATTTCCATCATTTATCTATCTTCTTCTGGTACATTCAGATAAACGTCTTCTTTCAAATGATACGCGCTATCAATAACTACTTCATCAATGTTTTCTCTCGTTACAACTACTGGTTCAAGAGAAATATAGGGTATCTGCTTATCTCCATCCTTCATTGTCTCAAGCACTTCTATCGGCTCATTCTTCGCTAACTTAATTGCATATTCTGCTGCCACTTGTGCCAACTTCTCAACTGGTTTATATACCGTCATAATCTGCGTACCTTCTACAATTCTTTGACACGCCTCCAAGTCTGCGTCTTGCCCTGTAACATATAATTTCCCTGCTAAGCGTTTCTCCGCCAATGCTCTTACCACTTGCGTTGCTACATTATCATTTCCACACATAATTGCGTCTACCTGTGCAATTAATTTCGTATTCTCATAGACATATTCTCCGCCAAGTTCTGCTCTCCAACTACTACAATTGACTTCATCAAGAATCTCAACGCCCTCTCGATCCATAACCGCTCGAAAGCCAGTCTCTACTTCGAAAACATTATTATCAGTCTGCGGTCCGCAAATCATAATGACTTTCTTCTTCTCAAGCCCTGCTTCTACAAGCGACTCTGCCATCATTGAACCAACCATCTCGTTGTCAAACGATATGAATAAGTCTACATCTGCGTCATTTATCATACGATCATAGGCAATTACTTTAATTCCAGCATTCTTCGCTTTCTTTACCGCACTGCGGAGTCCATTAGAATCAATGCTGATAATAACAATAACATCGACTTTCTTACGTATAAAGTACTCAATCTGTGCAATTTGTTCCTCTGTACTTCCATTTGCATTCTGCACATTAACTTCTGCACCTAGCTCCTTTGCCGTTGCCACGAAAACATCTCTATCACGTTGCCATCTTTCAATTACGAAAGAATCAAAACTCATACCAATCTGAATCTTTGCCTCTTTCTCTTCTGTCAATGTTTCTCCTTCACTTTCCACACTGCTACAGCCTGATAGACATAGTAAACAAAGCATACATAACAAAACTATAGAACGCTTCATGCTTATATTCTCCCCTCTTTATATTCGGTAGGCGTTACTCCAACATTCTTCTTAAATGCTCTACTAAAATAATTCGGATCAGAATACCCTATCATACAGCCTATCTCTTTCATACTGTACTCCGAACTCGCCAGTAATTCCTTTGCTTTCTCAATACGTATGTTCGTTACATACTCAATAAAGTTCTCTCCCGTCTCATCTTTGAATATCTTACTGAAGTAGTAGGGACTAATATCAACCTCTCTTGATACATCATCTAACGAGATATCCTTTGTATAATGCGTATCGATAAATCGTTTTGCTTGGCTCACTACCCCAACGGATTGCTCCTCGATCTTAACAACAATTCTTCTGCAAGCCTCAGACAATTTATCTACAAACCACGTTCTTAACTCTTCCAATGTCTCATATTTAAGTAAGGCAGGTAAGTATTCCTCTCTTGATAAAAAATGATATGTCATACCACCGCTTAGATAAGCCAATCGTTCCGCCCACAAAACGAGCTCTAGCACTTTTAAACGAATGTCTATGATATGTGTTTCAAAATTCTCTTCCATCCAATCAAAGAAACTATTTGCAGACGTAATTGCTCCATTCAAATCCCCTTTTTCAACACGTTCAAATATTCTCTTCTCAACATCAATCGGATAGTTATCTGCATACGTACATTTTAATGGCAAATCGTCTACATGGGCAACCGCATTCGTAGTGTCGATAAGCGAAGTGAGTGCTTCGTTATAAGATGTCATCGCCTCATGAATATGACGAATCGAACCAATTCCCAAGCGGAATACTACATTCGTTCGCTTCTTAAGTTTTCGAACTAACTCTCTTGATTTTTCTATAACTTCAATTCGTTCATTATAATCTAACTCTTCCTTCTTTCTTGGAAGATACATTGCAATCTTATTCGACATAACGGAACTCATCAACATATCTGGATAGTATTCTCTTACGGTTTCTCTTACATCACGATAACTATTCTGAACACGAACACTAGCACCAACCGCATTCGTCATATGGTTTCCCTCTTGTCGTTCTCCGCAAACTAATACCGCCATAAAACCATATTCCGATTCAATACCTAATAATTGTTTATAATTCAAGATATCTTCTTCAAAATACTCTTGAAACAGAAGCGTATATAAAAAACCATTCTCTATAATAGGAACTACTGTCTCCATTTTTTCTTTAATAAGTAGTTCATTGCTTCTCTTTTCCCTCTCGCCATCAATTAATCCCATCGCCTTCTTTAAAACTTGAATAACCTTACCTCGTTCAATCGGTTTATTCAGATATTCTAATACGCCAAGATTAATTGCCTCCTTCGCGTAGTCAAACTTATCATATGCGCTAATTACAATAAACATGGTATTACTATTCGTCTTCTTAATCTCTCGCATCGCTTCAATACCATTAATTCCTGGCATTTGAATATCCATAATTGCAATATCTGGTCGGAAATGTTCCGCCAACTCAATCACACTTCGACCAGTTTTCGCAGATTCAATCATACAACCTTGTCCAAATTCCTTCTCTATAATGAAACGTAAGGAATCTATTACGATTCCTTCATCATCTGCTAACATAATCCGATACATTACACGTTCCTCCTAATATTTTTAACCATTAGTTAATAGGTATGCGAATAATCACCTCTGTACCTTGGTTTTCTCCATCGCTTAGAATTTCAAAAACCTCTTCCTCATTGAAGAATAGACGCAACCTACTAATAACATTATTAAGACCAACTCCATTGGAATCCTTAGAAACATCAGATTCCTTCAATTGGCTATTCATAATTTTGCATATCATGTCTTCCGATATTCCTATCCCATTATCTTTAACACTGATACAGACATAACCATTTTTCTCATATACGGATAACGCAATCAATCCTTGCCAATCAATATTTCGAATCCCATAATTCACACTATTCTCCACAAGTGGTTGCAATATCATACTAGGAATCTGAATGCGTGATAATTGCTCTTTCATCTCCTCTTTAATTCGTTTCTCATAGCAGATGTCCCCCGAAAAGCGAACATTTAGAATATAGATATAGTTATCTACGGATTCAATCTCTTCCTCTAATGTTACTGTTTCATTATTCTTTCTTACATTATAACGGAAAAAATCCGCTACATTTTGCACATATTCATACGTACGATCCGCTTCCTCCATCATGGCTAACTGCGCACCTGCATTTAGTGTATTAAAGAGAAAATGCGGATTAATCTGTGCTTGCAGATATCTAAGCTGGGCATCTTTAAGATGTGTCTCCATCATAAGTTCTCTTTCCTTCATCTGCCGTTCATTTTCCATACTATTTTTTATCTGGTCAATATACTCTTTTAAGGATAATACCATCTTGTTAAATGCTTTCCCTACTACAGCAATTTCATCATGTGTCTGCACTTCAACTAATTGCACTTCCAGATTTCCTTCTGCTACTTGATTTGCTGTTTCTGCAAGCTTACGTATCGGTTTTGTGATACTCTTTGTTATTATCGTAATAATAACAATATTGCAAAGTGCTATTAACAGCAAAATAGACAAACTTACATATTCCGTATATTTTAGTGCCAAAGACATCGTCTTATAACTGCCTACATTCTCTGAAAGCTGTTCATTATTCAAACCATATATGTAGGTACAGATATATTCATATAACTCTGTTGCCTTCTTATAACGAATGCTGTATTTTTCTACATTTCTTCCTCTCTTCGCATCAATTGTCTGGCTTGTCATATCGAGATAGCTTTCAGAAAGATTCCGTATATTCTTCTCCATTCGTTGTAAACGATTGTTCGTTGTTACATCATTTAATTTATTTATCCTATTATAAAATTCTTGTTCCGCGCGATAGTATTCCTCCATCGCATCCGTAGTCTTCATATTCATATAATCCGTCATGCTACTTTGTACTTCACGCAAAGAATCTGTTAATTCATTCAAGCTAACATTGCTAAGGTATATCTCATCTAATTTCGTAATCATTTGATTGATATTATAATACATATACACATTTACTAGGAGAATAATTATTGTTGTTGCAATAAATGCTAGTAAAAGTTTTGTCTGTAACGTAATACGCGGCAACTTATTCTTCACTAGCATCACCTCCTAGATATTCACTTACATTTTTCGAATTAATTACTGTTGTATCGACTGAATAGTAATTACTAACATGTCCCATCTGGTCATATTCCGTAAGCGCTTCTATACAATACTCACCAAGTGCTTTCGCATCAACCGAAATCGTAGCATATACAACATTTCGCTCAATTGCTTTAAGAATTCTCTGCGAATCATAATATCCAATGATATTAATTGCACCTACTTTATAATAATCAACAACTGCCTGGTAGACACATGTCGTATTAATTTCATTCAAACAGATAATAACATCTGGTAGTTTCTCTTCCCCCATGAAGATATCACGTATCGCCTCTTCTGCTGCAAATGCACCGTGACTATTAAGCGCTTTTGCAGAACACTGAATCTTTAATCCGCCCTTATATACTTCTTCAATCGTCTCTTGTATGGAAGCATAAATCATATTCTGGCTTGTATCCTCAGCATTCGCATCAATTAAAACCATAACCGTAAGCGAGGAATCCACGCCATATCCATCTTTTTTTTCATATTCCTTCGCTAGTTTACAAACTTGCTTCCCATACTCTCTACCTAGATTATGACTACTGATTCCTACATAGCTTTGTCGCTCACTTTGTGTATTATCTCTCATTGCAGTAACAACAGGAATTCCACGTTCAACTGCTTCATCAATCAAAGTGGTTAGTTCCTGCGTTTCGTCCGCCTCTAATATAATACCATCAACATCTGCTTCTATCGCCATACGCATTAGTTGTGCCGCTGAATATTCTTCGCTAAGATTCATATCAAACATCTCAACAAATGCATCATTTTCATCTCCCGCTAAACTTGCATATTCGTATACAGATTCCCAAAATGGCGATTTCCGATCGGACGGTATCATTACATAATATTTATCATAACTTTTATAGGAATCCATCTGACGATGCACATCACTCTTATTAATCTGCATCTTAAAAAATACAATTCCACCAATTGTACACGTCAACATAAACAAAATACACAATGCACTTGCTATAATAACACTCTTTCTTGTTCCCACACTCTCATTCTCTTTCATATATCTGCCACCACCTTGAGTCAATTCTTATCTCATATTCTATCATTCCTATATAGCAATGATAAAGAAGAAATTTTGAAGATTACTAGGACAAGAATGTGCTAGGGTGACGAAATCATCTTTTATTTTGTCATTATTTTAATAAATTGCTTCATATCTGCTTGTATTTTCTGCTTATCTTGGTTCTTTCTTCCCATTCTATCGCAGTAACCAAGCAAGGCAACTTCATTGATATCCGTCTTCTTTAGTAAACCTTTCTTATCTACAAACGGAAGATTCTTCACTACAAAAAGAAGATGCATATGATAACGTACTAAATTCGCAACTTCGTTAATGACGTCTTCCTTATCTATAAAATAGCACAAAAACTCTCTTGCAAGTTTTGCGCCTTCTTTATCATGATCATAAGCAGTAACTTTCCCTTTTCTGATTTTTGTTGTACTTGGCTTCCCTACATCATGCAAAAGAGCTGCCCACATAAATACTAATGGATTCTTACTTGATTTCTTTACTTTCGCTGCATTGTCTACGACTAATAGCATATGATTCCATGCATCACCTTCTGGATGATGTGTGGGAGACTGCTCTGTCCCTTTCAACTTATATATCAACTCAAATGGATATTCTTTAAATTCTTTCACTTGCAATAACTGTTCAAGATATCTCGATGGTTCTTCGTCTTCTAATAAATGCTTCTCTATTTCTTGAAATAACCGATTCTCTTCGCTCGATTTCTGTCGCATCTCCATCTCTTCTCCTTTGCTATCCTTTTTCATGTAAGCATAAAACGTATAATCTTTCGACCCTTTGTATCATATTATATAGTAAATTATAAACATTTGCCATTATAATATGTTAAATAATCTGCAAAATCAAATTTTTGTATCAAAGTGTGCGCATATAACGATACCTATATAAGCAAAAAGACAGCTTTCCAATTGAAAACTGCCTTTTTGCTTATGCATCGTATTATTCTGTAACGATTTCTTCCGATACTTCTTCCTTATTCTTTTGTTTCTTTCTTGTAAGCAACATACCTGCTGTCACTGCTGTAAATGGTGCTACCGTAATTAATCCGAAGCTACCTACAACTGTATGTAAAATCTCTGCTGCTACGTATTTGTAATTTAAGATATTAAGTATTGGTGTTCCTTGTGCCATGAATACCATCAATAATGCCACGTAACCACCAGAATACGCAAGCAATAGCGTTGTTGTCATCGTTCCCATTGCTGCTTTACCTACATGAAACCCCGAACGAATCGCTTCCCATTTACGAATGCTCGGACAATTCTCTACTACTTCATTTATTGCACTTGTAATATCAACTGCCAAATCCATAATTGCTCCCGAAGAACCAATGAATATACTCGCCATAAATATCTTCGTCAGATTCAGATTTTGATAGCCACTATACAATAAACTCTCTGAAGATGACATAATTGCTCCATGGATATTGAACATATCAGTGAATATCACTCCTAATATACACGTAGTAAGAACACCTAATATAGAGCCTGAGGCTGCCGACAGTGTCAATCTATTAAAACCATAAACAAGAGCAATAATTATAATTACCAATGCAATTGTTATTATCAAACCTATAATTACTGGATTTCTCCCTCTTAAATATTCTGGTACCATCACTTTCCAGATTGCTAGAACTGTTATTACAAACGATAATACCGCCCTTATTCCTGTCTTTCCTGCAAATAAAATTAAAAATATCACGAATATTGCGGCAAGAATTATTTCTTTATCCAAACGATAATGATCAATCATATTTACAAATCGAATCTCATCATCGGTATAGTCAATTAATACAAAGGCTTTGTCTCCAGCTACAAAGATTTTATCCGATTCCAAAGAACCGTTCAAGGCATTTACGCCTTGAGCAGTTCTTCCTTTGAATCGTCCTTCAAGTATCTTTATTTCACATGTCTGCTCACCCGATCGAACCAATCCCGTATCTATAATATAATTATTATCTACACTAAGCACTTCTACCTTGCAACGTTCTGTTCCTTGATAGATTCTTGCGTCCTCGAATCCTGTTGGAATCAATATTAGTATAATCAGTATTATAATGCTTGCGATAACCGGACTTGCTTCTCTAAGTTGTTGTTTTAATTTTGATACTTTATTCATATTATAATTACTTAATCTTTAATATTGATGCAAGTTTATTATATACATCTGTGTTATCATAGTAACCACCAAATGTATCTGCTGCTGCACCCTTTGCAAATACTGGTACTGGAAGTCCTGTATGTGCATAAGAACTAAAGTTAATTCCTGATTTGTTGTTAAGAATATGTGTGATTGTTACTGTTAATGGTTCATATGTACCGTATAATACATATTCCTCTTGTTGACTTAATGTTTTGTTTGATTTTCCTATTGTCTTTTGGTATGCATCATATAGTTTATTGTATTCATATGTTGTTAATACAAGTTTTGGATTTGCTGCTGCATCTACATCTGTAGATGTACGTAGTCCAAAGTTTTTCTTGATATCTTGCATTACTGATTCAAATGGGATATTTTCTTTTTTGTATTTTGCTACATAAGTACTATCGAATTTTGCAAAAGAAATCTTTTGGTTTGATAAGTTTGTAAGGAATGTATCATAGTTTGTTCCTGCAAAACCAATTGTTAATCCACCTGTTTCATGGTCACCTGTAACGATGATTAATGTTTCATCTTTGTGTTTGTTATAGAAGCTAAGTGCTGCATCAACTGCATTCGAAAGTGCTACGGTATCTTTAATTGTTGAACCTGCATCATTGGCATGACATGCCCAGTCAATTTTACCGCCTTCAACCATCATGAAGAAACCTTTATCATTGTCTAATACGTTGATACCATTTCTAACATAGTCTGCTAATGACCATTCCTCTGCTTTACGATCAATATCATAAGAGATAGATCCACCATCTGCAATTGTTTCACCAATTACAATTGCTTTTCCTGATTTTGAGTTTAATTTTGCTGCTTCCTCTTGTGTTTTTACTACTGTGTAACCAGCTGCTTTTGCTAAATCATATACATTCTTTTGATCATTCTTTGCGCCATTTGGAGATAAAAGCTCTCCACCTGCAAAGTAATCAAATCCACTTTTTACCATCTCAACACCAATTTCATAGTAGTTGTTTCTAGTTGCTTGATGAGCATAGTATGCTGCTGGTGTTGCATGGTTAAGATTTACGCTTGTTATAATACCTACTTTATATCCCAATTGACTCTTAACCTTCTCTGCGATTGTTTCATAGGATACTGTCTTTGTCTCATCCATGTTGATTACACCACTGTATGTTTTGTGTCCTGTTGACAATGATGTTGCTGTTGATGCAGAATCTGGACAAAATGATGACGAATCATACGTAACTGCCGAACCTACTGTTTCAAATTTCATGAAGTTAAGATATTTGTTTCCTGATAACACAGTACTTGATGCATCTTGACGAATTGCACCAAGATAATCTGATGTAATTTGTACCTGTGGGAAACTCATACCATCACCAATGAAGAAAAAGATATACTTCGGTGTTTTTGTATTTCCTATCGTTGTTGTCTTTGTTGTATCTGTCTTTGCCTCT
Organism: Anaerosporobacter sp.; assembly: GCF_031551385.1. Classification (GTDB taxonomy): domain Bacteria; phylum Bacillota; class Clostridia; order Lachnospirales; family Lachnospiraceae; genus Anaerosporobacter. Next base: position 1,242 of record NZ_JAVBNS010000018.1, on the reverse strand, counting down.
GCTGTCTTAGCCTTATCACCAACTCCATAAAATAGTGCTGAAGCAGTTAATGCTCCAATCAAAGCTAAACTTGTTATTTTCTTTACATGTTTTTTAATAAAACGAACCATCTAAACATCCTCCCTGTTATATGATTTCTTTTAGCCAACCTCTTGGACAAGTATGATTATGTCGCGTTGACCTTGTTCATATGGTAAAGGACGAATATTAAGCTCTTGTACATTCTTTTGTTAAGAATATGTAAATTTAGTAGCTTCTTACTCTATGTACTGCAAATCTCCATTCCTCAACAACTGGGATTTCCTGCCATCTTGCTAGGTACTGGTGGATAAGGAAAAAGCCGCTTACCCTTTCATTAGAATAAGCGACTCATATTAATTTAACAATACAAACGATCCCCGGCTTGAACATCATTTTTCGTTACATTCTTTAACAGTATTCCAACATTATCACCTGCGTTTGCTTGGTCTAACAGTTTCCGAAAAGCTTCAATTCCGTCTACTTTTACCTTCTTGGTTTAAAAATAACCACCTCTATTTCTTCTATCAATCAGTTAAAAGTTCGCCCTCTGACTTTGCCTAGCGATAAAAATTTCTATTTTGCTTTCACTGTTACTGTTTTTTTTGTTTCTGCAAATAATTTTTCATAAGCAGTTAGCTTACTCTTTGGAACTTTTATTACCATATTCTTTGTTCCATGATTGATTGCTGTTTTCACTGTCTTTAGATTTGTACTGTTAATAGTAATGACACAACCATCTTTTGCATGGCAAAACACATCATTTCCAAGTGTTGTTAGACCTGTTCCAATCGTTACTTTGGCAAGATTTTCGCATTTGTAAAACGCTGTATTTCCTATGGTCTTAATATTATTACCGATATTAACAGTTGTAATCTTTTTGTTACCACGAAATGCATTTTTTGCTATGCTAGTTACTTTATAAGTAATTTCTTTATACGCAAAAGAATTAGATATAGTAATTGTGGTTGCAGTGCCATTGGTTGTTCCGATACAGGCTACTTTATTTTTGCCTGTAACTCTATACTTAAATCCAGATGAATCGATATATGTATCTTTCCATTGTGCATATAAAGTAATGTTTTCAGTGATCTTAAAGGTCTTTGTGGCTGTGTAACTTTTGCCTGTACCGTCTGCTTTGGTGTTCCAGCCTGCAAAAAATTGGGATGTGGATACCGGCATTCCTTTTACGGTAACTGTTTTACCACTGGTATATTTTGTAGT
>NZ_JAVBNS010000235.1:0-19078 GCF_031551385.1 Anaerosporobacter sp. | reverse complement strand
ATCACTCAATGCAAAAGCAACAACAGAAGAAGAAAAGGTAAATATATATAAGGAGTTATTAAACGAACAAACAATATTGGCAGATAATAAAAAAGCGGCATTTTGGAGTATTAATAATACGAAAGTAGATGAACTTTTAGGAACAAATGAAAAAGAATATTGTCTACGTTTTATTGATGGTTTTTCAACAACAAAGGGTTGTGTCGTTTTTGATATTAGTAGCAAGGCGATATACGAAATTCTAGAAGGTTTGGATTTTGGAGAGAATGCAGTAATGGCTATGATTACAGCGGACGGAAAAGAACTTATTGCAAGTCGAGATAGTGAGCTTGATGATTTATCTTTACTTAATGAAGAATTTTATATCGATTCTATTCGTAGTGAAGAAGAATCGGGGCACAGTAAAGTGCAGTGGAGAGGTGAAACTTATCTATATTTTTATAATAAGATAGCGGATACACAAGCAGTTTTATGTGGTCTAGTTCCTTATGATTCCCTATTAAAACAAGTGCAGAGTATTAATAATATTACAGTTGTACTTATGATAGTGGCTTGTGTTATTTCTGTTCTCATCTCAATCATTCTAGGAAAAAGTATTAGTAAGGCAATTCGTATGATTAATAGGCATTTAGATAAGATAGCAAAAGGAAATCTAAGTGATAGTTTAGTATTACATAGACAGGATGAATTTTCTATTATAGGTGCTGGTATTAATCATATGACAGAAAAGATGCAGGCACTAATTTTGAAGGTGAAGGGTCAAAGTAGTGAGGTGTTTGAAAAGTCAGAGACGTTATTTACAGTATCAAGTGATATGAATGAAGCAATTGGAAAAATAGGAATATCAATAGATGAAATAGGCGCAGTTGTTCAAAACCTTTCTGAAGAAGCACAAGACGGGGCTGAAAGAATGGAAGAATTATCAAGTGTCATCGACCTTGTGGATAAGAATACAACGAATATTCAATCTGTTGCAGAAGATTCGAGGAGTATTATACTTAATGGAATTGGACAAATGAAGATACTTGATGAGAAGACAGCCACCACAGGAAAGATCGCGGATACTATTACAGAGCAGATGGAGCAATTGAAGTCTAGTTCTAAGCTAATTGTAGAAGTAATTAATGCAATTCGCAATTTTGCAGACCAGACTAGTCTGCTTGCGTTAAATGCATCGATAGAAGCGGCACGTGCTGGTGAATACGGAAAAGGTTTTCAAGTAGTGGCATATGAAATTGGTGTGCTTGCAAATCAATCTATGGATTCTGTGAATAATATCGAGATACTAATTCAGGAGATTTTAAGCAAGATATCGAATACATCGGATATGATTGCAGAGAATGTTAGAGTTACAAAGGAACAAGAGCAAGCAGTAGCAGATACCCAAGATGTTTTCCATAAGATAGATACTGAGGTTGAAGAACTGTTAGAAGCAGTTAATCTTATTGCAGAGAGTACTTATAGTATGAGAAAGTCAAAGTCTGGAACAATGGAAGTCATTCAAAGTATATCTGCTGTTTCACAACAGACAGCAAGTACAACGGAAGTTGTGAATGAAACAGTAGGTAATCAAGTGCAAATGGCGGAAAAGTTGTCTGGGGCAGCAAACATGTTACAGGACTGTGCAAAATTATTAGAAAATGAAATTGAGAAGTTTCAAGTATAGAGTATAAAGACTTTTGCCGAATAGATATCATATTTATTTGGTGAAAGTCTTTTCTAGTATCTGTATGTATGGTATACTATATTTGTGAAAAATATATAATTGTAGTGATGTGTGAAATGTATTTGTAGGTAATAATTGATAGAAATATAAGATAGGGATACGGACTATGAAAAATTTTAAAAGACTAAGAAAATTGAATGAACGAATCCTTTATTGGATAAATGAGTTACCATTAACAAAGAAAATAACAATATTGATTATGGCGGTTGGTATTATTCCATTAGGGGTAACTTTTGTGCTTTTTCAAAATGAAATTAAGAAAAGTTCTTATGAAAAAGAAATATATATGATTAACCAAGGATATGAACAGTTCTATCAAGCAGTAAGTGATCGTTTAGTACGTGTATATAATATATCATCTTTGATTGCTGTGAATGAAACAATAAATAATACATTTCAGTATAAGGAAAATCAAGATGAAAAGGAATCTTTAGAAGCATTTAAAGAAATATCAGAATATTCTTATGCATTAGAACTATGCTATGATTCAAGTAAAATAGTTTATTATATTGATGACCGTTTTCTTATGTCTGCTACACGAACAGGAAGATTTCGTTCCATGGAATTGGCGAAGGAAACGACATGGTATGATAAATTACATGGTAATAATGAAAAAGCGATGTGGGTAAATTTCGAGGACTCCACACAATTTGAATCAGAAGAATATATGGCATTAGTTCGTTCCATCTGGAATCAAAGAGATTATACTGAGGAGATTGGCGTCGTTGCGATATTAATACCGAAGAAGACAATGAGAAGTATATTGACAAGCTCAGAGGAAGACCAATATATCTATCTAATGTCAAAGCAGAAGGAACTACTAATAGAGAACACGACAGAGGATTCTCTATTTTCTTTTACAAATGATAATCTGATTTTATCGAAGAAGAAGTTTGTTAAACAAAAACTGAATAACGAAGCATATTTAGTAAGAAGTGATGTGCTGGAAAATAATAGAATTTACTTAGTGTCAGCAATTCCGAATGAGAAGATTAATAAATCAATGAAGGAATCGGTCTATAAAGTAGGAATTATTTATCTGATGATTTCGTTGGTGATATTACTTGTGGTGTATCCTCTTACACAATCCATCACAAAGAGAATTCATCTTCTGAGAATTCGAATGGGGCAGATTCAAGAAGGTACAATTCTAAAACTTGAGATGGAACCGCATAAAGACGAAATTGGTGAGTTAATAACAAGTTATGACCAGATGGTGGAGGATTTACAAGAATTACTGGCCAATCAGTATAAGATGGGACAAGAAAAGATGGGGGCAGAACTAAAAGCGTTGCAATCACAGATAAATCCGCATTTTTTATATAATACATTAGATATGATTAACTGGATGGCGCAGAAGAATGAAACAGAGAATATAAGAGGTGTTATCCAATCACTATCAATGTTTTATCGTTTAACTTTGAATAAAGGAAAAGATATTGTAACGATACGTGATGAGATAAAGTTGTGTCAGGCATATATGGAGATTCAAAGGCGAAGATTTCGAGGAAGAATCCGTTTTGAGGAGGAAGTCCAAGAGGAAGTACTTAACTATGTCATTCCTAAAATTACACTTCAACCATTAATTGAGAATGCGATACTACATGGCATCTGTGAAAAAGAGGATGGGCGTGGAGTTGTTATGCTTTCAGCATGGGAAGAGGGAGATCGAATTTGTATCAGTATCACTGATGATGGTGTAGGCATGAAGGAAGAGGTTGCTGAGAAGAAGACGGGAGGAAGTCATTACGGTATTAAAAACATTGAAAAACGGTTATCCATTTATTTTGAAGAGAGTATTTTATTGCAAGTAAGCAGTTCTCTTGGAGTGGGAACTTGTGTAACAATCGAGATTCCAAAAAGGAATATGGAATCATAGAAAAATAAAGACAATCAGAGATAATTACCCTACTGAAAAGCACGTTAAAAGATTATAATATATGATAAATAGAGAGAAATTTCTATTTATTATATGACGCGTTTTATGAATTAAATTTTGCTGATAAGTGGGTGATAAGTATCGATATAGTATTTGAACAGCCAGCGTCACATAAGAGAGAAATAATGCCACTGGGAAACGGAAAACTATGTGCATTTCCATATGGGGGTATATGGGAGGAAGAAGTTCTTCTAGGCAATATCATTGATGGTGCAGTTGAGCTGATACAGTTATTAAAGATTCAATGTAAGGAAAGACTTAAAGTTAAAAATTATTGCAGAAAACTTGATATTAATCAAGCGATTGAGATCGTTGACTTTGAGAGTGAAGAGTGTTCTTACCGAAGAGAATATTTTATTAGCAGAGAATTGAATATGTTTTTTATTAAATTCTCTGCTACAGAAAGAATGAAAGAAGTTTTAATTTCTATAGAGGAAGTATCAAGAAGTACGAAGCAGAACAAGGCAGCGAGTGTGACTAATAAGCTTAAACTAGTTATTCTTGATACGGATGGAGAGGTTAGATACTTAGGTGAGGGAAAAAACAAAATAGAAATTACGCAATCTAGGCAAATAATACTTGGGCTGTCATCGGGGGATTATATTGCTGAGAAAGAAAAGATATATCAAAATGGCTATAATGAGATAAAGAAGTTACATACAGCTTGCTATCAGAAAAAATTGCATCGTGTTAATTTTAGTTTGAATGATGTATGTAATACTAGTACAATAGTAGTAACGGATAATATAGTTAAAGATGCAGAAAAAGACAAAGTAGTTTGTGCATTTATTCATTATTGCAGATATCTGTTAATTAGTTTTTATTATAAAAAAAATAGAAACAAGCAAGGTGAGGATGAAGAGCAAGTAATCTGTGGCTTACAGAGTAGTGAGGAATTTATATCTTGTTTGGAGTATATTATGTGTATGTTTGCTTTAAATCTTGAAGAATGTATAGGAAAACATTACATGAGATTAATGTATACAGACATAGATTTGATTGTAATGCAGGCGATTAAGAAAAATCAACTGCAAGAAATATGTGTGCTATTAGAACGTGTATTTCAATATATTGATAATCCACAACTTCTCTATAAGGTTTTTTATCCTTGTGTAAAAAGACAGACAAAAGAAAATTTGCGTCACCAAATATATGATGTAGTAGGCATGAAGTTTTATAAGAAGTTATGTGAGAAACTTCAGCTTTCATCCTCCTTGCTTGAGGATATCAAACAAGCGAATAAAGAGGGAGAATGGGAAGGTAAGCATCAACAAGAAGAATATTCGAATCTTTTAATAGAGAAAGAAGTAGTGGAACGAATTAAAAATTATGAAATATGGAATCCTTTTAATTTGAAGAAACAGATTCCGTATAAAACAGCAGAGTTGTTGATACGAATGATAATTGAAGAACAAAGTGGAGAATTGCGATTACTACCTGAATTGCCAAAGGTGTGGAAGAATGGGAGTTTAACAGGGGTTCGTATGGATAGAGCGAAAGTGATTGAGATATACTGGGAGGATAGTAAGGTTATTGAATTTATCGTAAATGAATTTAATGAAGCAGGGGTTTAATTAATGCCATTGTTATAACTAAAGATAGGTAGTGGGATCAGGAGGTAAGTATGAAGATATTAATAGCTGATGATGACGATTATACAAGAGAAGGTTTAGTAGAGAGTATTGATTGGAGTCGGTTTGGAATAGAAGAAGTAGTACAAGCTAGAAATGGAAGTGAGGCTAAAAGTATTGCTGCGTGGTTTCAACCAGATATTGTACTTACCGATATCAAGATGCCTAAACTTGATGGAATTAGTTTTGCACATGAACTTGCAGAGATGAATCCTTCCTGTATGCTTATATTTATGAGTGGTTATATGGAGATTGATTACTTAAAAAGTGCAATAAAGCTATCTGCGGTGGATTTTATAGAGAAACCGATTGATTTGATGGGAGTGGAGAAAGCAATTGAGAAGGCAATCGCAGCAATCCATGAACGAAGAAGTGCAGCGGATATGAAGGAAAACAGAAAAGAATTATTACAGCAGAAGTTAGTGAACATCTTAATCAGTAAAGATTTTGATTATGAGATGGCTAAGAAGCTATGTGGTGATGTAGATTTTTCTTTGAAGAGAAATTACTATTGCGTGATAATTCATGATAATGAGAAACGTAGCAATACAGAGGAAGTTATCAATTTAGTTACGGATTTCTTTGATCAAAAGAGAATGCAGGCAATAGGTAACTATGCAGGAGATTATTCTTATACATTTATAATTGCTTGTGATACAAAAGAAAAATATCGTATGAGTGGTGTTTTTCAAGCTTTTTTAAGCCAGTATACGAATTTTATATTGGGAGTAGGATTTGATACGAATGATATTCGAAGTATTCATAATGGCTATCAAACGGCGCTGTTAGCTATGAATTGTTCCTTCTATGATAATACGAATCGAATCTTTTATGTTGATGATGAGATTATGCAGCAAAGGAATCTTGAACCAGGATTATATAATGAATTTGTTGGGTTGTTACGAGAGCATCCTTACAATCTAAAAGAGTGGTGTGATAAAGTTTTTGACAATCTCAAAACTAATAAATATTATCGTAAAGAACAGGTGCAAGCACTCTTTACATCCATGATAATCGTGCTTTGTCGTGAGAATAGAGAAGTACTTGATGGTAGTGAGCATCTTGACAATGAAGAAAAGATTGAATTAGCAATACGCAATCAAGATAAATTAGAGGGGATTCGTCGACTTCTGTTTAAATTAATTACAAAGCTAGAGGAACGATATCAGGAGCAATCACAATACAGCAGATTAATCCGAGGTGTGACAAATTATATAAGCAATCACTATGGGGAAGCAGAATTAAGTGTAAGCCAGATTGCAGAATATTTTCATTTTTCATCAGCGTATCTAAGTGTGCTGTTTAAGCAGGAGATGAATATTACTTTAAAACAGTATATCAGTAATGTTAGAATAGAGCGAGCAAAGAAGATGCTAGAGTTGGATTATGATAAAATCACAGAAATTGCGATTAAGTGTGGATATGCCAATGCAAATTATTTTGCCAAAGTATTCAAAGAAGTAACTGGCATGACACCAATTGAATATAGAGAGGATAAGCTAAATACATCGGCACAAAAAAACTGATAGGAAGTTGTGCAGGTATTTAAATATAACAAAAGCAAGAAAGGAATTCATATGAAAGCAGATATTAATTGGTTAGATGATCCAGAAGTATTTCGAGTAAATCAGTTAGCAGCACATAGTGACCATTTCTACTATAAGGATTGGAAAGAGATGGAGGGCAAGAATAACTCTTTGCAGCAAAGTCTTAATGGAACTTGGCGTTTTTGCTATTCAAGGAATGCGAAAGAGAGACCAACAGATTTTTATCAAGTAGATTTCTGTGATTCGAATTTTGATACGATTGCAGTACCTGGACATATTGAATTGAGTGGGTATGATAAACTGCATTATATTAATACGATGTATCCTTGGGAAGGACATGAGTATAGAAGACCGAAAGGTCTATTAGATAATCACAAAGAGGGAACAGGATTATTCTCTACAGCAGACTACAATCCAGTAGGCTCTTACCGCAAAACATTTGATTTAGAGGAAGGGCTGATTGGAAAACGTGTGTGCATATTCTTTGCAGGCGTAGAGCAGGCAATCTATGTTTGGCTGAATGGTGAATTTTTAGGATATGCGGAAGATAGTTTTACACCTTCTGAATTCGATTTAACACCTTATATTAAAGAAAAAGGGAATGTCTTAGCCGTAGAAGTACATAAAAGATGTTCGGCAGCGTATCTGGAAGACCAAGATTTCTTCCGTTTCTTCGGAATCTATAGAAATGTTATATTATATGCGAAACCAGCGATTCACGTAGATGATTTGTGGATGAAATCGCTACTAAAAGAAGATAACAAGACAGGGGTTTTAACGGTAGATTTGAATATTTCCTCAGAAGTTCAGCTTGGAAGTGTGAAAGCGATACTTATGAATGAAGATGGTGTGGAAGTATTTTCTGATACAAGTGAGCTACAATACAAAACTACCATTGGACCAGTAGAGATTGAAGACGTTACTCCTTGGGACAACCATGTACCATATCTATATACACTTATGATTGAAGTATATGATTCAAACAATACATTGACGGAAGTGATTCCATATAGAACAGGATTTCGCAGGATTGAGATAAAGGATAAGAAAATTCTCTTGAACGGAGAGCGATTGATTATCAATGGTGTTAACCGTCATGAATGGGATGCCAAAAGAGGTAGAAGTATCACCATGACAGATATGGAATGGGATATCAACTGCTTTAAAGAGAATAACATTAACGCGGTGAGAACGTGCCACTATCCAGATCAGTTACCATGGTATTATCTATGTGATGAGAATGGAATCTATATGATGGCAGAGACGAATCTGGAATCTCATGGTTCGTGGCAAAAGCTAGGACAGATTGATCCATCATGGAATGTGCCTGGAAAAAGCCCATTGTGGAAAGCTGCCGTTTTAGATCGAGCAAAAACAAACTTTGAAGTTTTCAAAAACCATACATCAATTTTATTCTGGTCACTTGGGAATGAATCGTATGCAGAAGAAAATATTGTTGCGATGAATGCATTTTTTAAGGAAAAAGACCCAGACCGTTTAGTACATTATGAAGGTGTAGTGAATAATCCAGCTCTTAAAGATAGAATATCGGATATGGAGAGTCATATGTATACTTCTCCTGAGAATGTGGCGAAGTATCTGGAAAACAACCCAGAGAAACCATTTTTATTATGTGAATACATGCATTGTATGGGAAATTCGTTAGGTGGATTCCAGTCTTATAGTAATTTAATTGATAAATATGAGATGTATCATGGCGGATTTATCTGGGATTTTATTGACCAAGCATTATTAGTAAAAGATGAAGTGACAGGAGAAGAAGTACTTCGTTACGGCGGAGATTTTGATGACCGTCCTTCTGATTATGAATTCTCAGGTAATGGAATTGTATTTGCCGATAGAACATTGAAACCAGCGATGCAGGAGGTAAGATATTGTTATGGACTACACAAATAAATTACAAATCATATATGGCGATGTAACAATTGGAATCAAGGGAGCAGATTTTCATTATATCTTCTCTTATCAAACGGGTGGTTTGGATTCTCTTGTAATTGGTGGAAAAGAGTGGTTGTATCGTACTCCTAGACCAACATTCTGGAGAGCAACAACGGACAATGACAGAGGAAATCGTTTTTCGATTAAATCAGGTATGTGGCTTGGCGCAGATATGTTCTTACCATGTACAGCAGCTAGTGTTGAGGTAGATGGAGCAGGAATTGAATTACCAATAGCACCAGTGAATAATCAATATACTGGCAACGAAACAGCAGATAAAATCAAGATTACATTTACCTATAACACGATTACTACACCATCAACAGAGGTAGAAGTAGCGTATGAAGTTTCTGGCGATGGAAAGATTCAAGTGCATGTACATTATCATGGCAAAGAAGGTTTACCTGAACTTCCTGTATTCGGAATGCGTTTTGTAATGCCCACGAAAGCCGTTTCTTATACATACGAAGGGTTATCAGACGAAACATACCCAGATAGAATGCTTGGCGGTGAAAAGGGAATCTATACGATAGAAGGATTGCCAGTTACAAAGTATATAGTTCCACAGGACTGTAACGTTCATATGAACACAGACTGGTTAGAGGTTTGCAGAGACACAACAAAAAATAATGCAGACAAGAGCAGAGAGGAATTCAAATTGCGTTTCGAATCGCTTGATAAGCAATTTGCATTCTCTTGTATTCCATATACTGCTGAGGAATTAGAGAATGCAACTCATCATGAAGAACTTCCATTACCTCGTAGAACTGTTGTTAGCATATTAGGAGCTGTCAGAGGTGTTGGTGGTATTGATAGCTGGGGTGCTGATGTTGAACTACCACATCGTATTAATGCAGAGAAGGATATTACGTTTTCGTTTGCGATAATGAAAGGGCTTGATTGAGCCTTAATTAAGTAATGGAATCAAATATTATTTGTAGTCAAAGTGAATAGCAGAGGCTTGATTTTGCTTTCGGTATTCTAGTGGAGACATTTGATAAGAGGAACGAAAAACACGTGAAAAATGATCAGCGGAGTTGTAGCCAATTTGTTCTGCAATTTCGCTGATTTTCATGTCTGTATTAATAAGATAATCTACAGCATCGGATAACCGGAGGCGCTTAATCAGCTCTGTAAATGTAAAACCAGTATTTTGTTTAATTAATGTACTTAGATGTGGTTCGCTATAGTGAAAAATCTCTGCCAATGTGGAGAGAGAAAGTGTTTGATAATTGTATTGAATATATTGCAGGATTAAAGAAAAATCCGCACCCATCTGATAATTATAAAATTGAATCGTCTGGCTATAATTTCGCAATAAGGTAGAGAAAAATAGGTTTACCCAATTGATACAACAATTATTGCTATAGCTGTCTTGATTACTGCATTCCTGAAAAAGGTTATGCAGTATTTTTTTTATCCACTGGTTGTCCGAAGTAAAAAACAATAGATAATTTGCATGGTTATCTCCTTGAAGAATGGTACGGAAAAAGTAGGAGAGTAAATCCTTTTGTGATAAGAGAGAAAAGAATGTGGTATCAAAAGTACTTTTACGAATCATAATGGTAATAATAGTAGAGTCATCTACGATGGTTAAATCATGCTCAGAAGAAGGTGCAATAATACAAACTTCACCTTCACGTAATGTTCTAGTATTTTGTTCAAAAGTAAAACTACATTCTCCTCGTGCAACAAAGTCAACTTCAAAGTAATTGTGCATATGAGTTTGTGGTCTTGTATAGCGTGGATGGCGGATAACGAACACATCCCGTGTATTTGGAATGATGTCTGTTTCTTGTACACGTAGGCCAGTAGAAGAGTTCCAAGTTGGTATAACGGTAAATGTAATAGAGTCGATGAACTGCTCGAATTCTTCATCTGTCATTTCACGATAAGCATTGTCATGTGTAGTTGCTGGATTGTCTGATTTTAATTGTCCTTGCTTATACATATGTTGAATGACATCTATAAATTGAAGACGATTTCCTGTTCGCATATAATAGCTTTTTAGGTGCTCTTGTAACTCGCCGTAAGTGACATAATAGTTCATCGCCTTTTGTCCCCCTTTAATTCTATAAGATAATTTGATTATATCTTATAGGATTATGCATTTCAATTGAAATCTTAAAATATGTCGGATTACGAGAAAAATACTACATGGATATTCAGACGTTTAATTAGTATAATCAAAGTATAATTAATAACTTAATTCAAAGAGAGTATGGAGGATACGAATATGAAAAAAAGATTATTAGCAGTATTAATGGGTCTTGTAATGACAGTAGCACTTGTTGGTTGTGGAAGTAACAATACGGAAGTAAATGATACAAAAGCAAACAATGCAAGTGTAGGGGAAAAGCAAACAGAGACAGGGGATTCTGTATCAACAGAAACGACGACATATCCAAAAGAAAAAGTATTAATTGGTGTTGAGCTTTATGATCCAACGGATTCAGAGACGATTGCGATTCAAGAGTATTTTGCAAAACTTGCGAAGACATATAACGTAGAATTTAAGTATTCTGAGGCAATTGCAGATGCTGATAGTGAGATGAAATTTATCGAAGATTGTGCTATGGCTGGTTGTAAAGGGTTTATTGGTTATTATAATGTTACTGGATTAGAACAAGTTCAAAGTGTAATTGATTATGGAATGTATTTTTATGGAATGGACGAAGATGAAGTGTATGAAGAATTTGGTGAAAATGAAAACTATCTAGGAATCGTTTCAGCAGGTGGAGATGACTACGATGCTGGAAAAGCACTTGGAGAATGGGTAATGGAAAAGGGTTATACAAATGTTGTTTATGCAAATGGTGGGGCAGATTTTGGTGTCGATCAATTCGTTAAAAGACAGAATGGTTTTATGGATGCAATTGATGATAGTGTAGAAGTAACCGTAGTTAGTGGATTCCCTGGAGACCAGTTCTTTGCAGATCAGAGTTCTGCTTTATCAAAACAAGGGCTTCAAGCAGTAGTAGCATCATTTAATGGTGTAGATTTCTGGGCACAACCAATTGCTTCAGCTGGGCTTGCAGGTACGGTTGAACTTGCAACAATTGGTTCTGTTAATACAACATATGTAGATGCATTTGAAGGTGGACTCTGTTCCTTCCTTGTATCAAAAAATGTAGATACCTTTGGATTTGGAATTGCAGCAATCTGTAATGCAGTAGATGGAAATGCAGATGCTTGGAGAGCAGATGGAAAAGCGTTACGTATGAGTACAGAATTTTGGAAAATAGCAAATGCAGAAGACTGCAAAACATTAAACGATGTTATGAAAAGTGAAGGTGTTTATACAGCAGAGCAACTTATGAGCTTAAGCGTAGCTGTAAATGAAAATGTAACAGTAGATACGGTAAAAGATTTAGTTGCAACAGGAACGATGGAAGCGATATTAAACAGATAATCCAACATGCAATACAGATAGGAGTGAACTAAAAATTTACTCCTATCTGTAAATAGCATAGAAAGTATTTGGTGAATGGCATGGAGAAAAATAGAGAAGTATTGTTTGAAGCAAAGGATATATGTAAAAATTTCGGTACAACAATAGCATTAAATCATGTAGACCTTACTGTGTACCGTGGAGAGATTAGAGGCTTGATAGGGGAAAATGGTTCTGGAAAATCAACGATAACCTCTATTGCGGCAGGAATGCAGGCAGCAGACAGCGGAAAGATGTATCTAAAGGGACAGGAACATAAACCAGCAACAATGATTGAAGGAGCGGCAGCAGGCTTTGGAATGATTGTACAAGAGATGGGAACTATTTCGGGAATTACGATTGCTCAAAATATATTTTTAGGAAATGAGCGTGCATTTAAAAAACATGGTTTGATTAGTGTAAAGGCAATGAACAAAGAAGCAAAAAAAGCGTTAGATGCAATAGGATATTATGATTGTAATCCAGCAATGTATATAGATGAATTGAACATGCAAGATAGGAAGTTAGTTGAGATTGCAAGGGTTATGTATAGCAATCCAGAGGTGCTAGTAGTAGATGAAACAACAACAGCCCTTTCACAACAAGGAAGAGATATCATCTATCAGCTAATGAAAAAGATGAAAGAGGAAAACAAGGCGGTACTATTTATTTCCCATGATTTAGAGGAAACGATGGAGCAATGTGATTCCTTAACTGTTTTGAGAGATGGACAGTTAATAACAACTTTAGATAAAAAGGATTTTGAATCAAATCTTGTTAAAAAGCACATGGTTGGAAGAGAAATTGGAGAGCATTATTACCGTGAAGATAAAGAGTGTACATACGAAGAGGAAGTGCTAATTCGTGCACATGAGGTTACGACAGGACGTGGACTTACGAAGAACGTAAGCCTAGAACTTCATAAGGGAGAAATACTTGGAATTGGTGGTCTTTCTCACTGTGGAATGCATGAACTTGGAAGAGCATTATTTGGAGAAGAACCAATTGTGACAGGAGAGATTACTTACGCTCCAACAGGTGAGAGAATAGAGAATGCCAGAGTTGCAATGAGACATGGAATGGGATATGTTTCAAAAAACCGTGATGCAGAGGCACTTGTACTGACAGGAAGTATTAAGGAAAACATTGTAGGTACAGGATTTAATCAGATTGAAAAGTATGGAATTATAACTCCAAGTGCAGAGAAAAAATATGTACAAAAACAAATTGATGGTTTGCGTATTAAATGTGCGAATATGAATCAACAAGTAAAATTCCTATCTGGTGGTAATAAGCAAAAAGTTGTTTTTGGAAAATGGATTGGAAGAAATGCAGAAATCCTAATACTTGATTGTCCAACAAGAGGTGTTGATATTGGTGTGAAGGCGGCAATGTATGAACTTATGGAGACAATGAAGAAAGAAGGAAAAGCAATTCTTATGATATCGGAAGAGATGGCGGAATTAATCGGAATGTGTGACCGCATTATTATTATGAAAGATGGATATATCTCAGGTGAATTAAATCGTAGTGAACAATTTGATGAAGATGCTGTGATTAATTATATGATATAGGAGGAGCAGTCATGGAAGGAACAGTAAGAAAGAAAGCAATGATAAAAGAGAAAATGATAAACTTTGCTCCTATTATAGGTCTTATCTTAGTTATAGCTGTATTTGCTATTCTTACAGGAGGCAAGAGCATAAGCAAAGTTAATCTAAAAATTATTACGAATCAATTTGTAATGACAGCCTTAGTTTCAATTGGTATGGTGTATTGCTTTTCATGCGGAGCACTTGATATGTCAGCGAGTGGAAGTTTGTGTATATCAGCAATTTCAGGAGCACTAGTAGGAACAAAGACAGGAAGTTTTGCAGCGATGATTATTGTAACAGTGCTTGTGTCTTTGGGAATCGCTTTAATAAAAGGGGTATTAGCAGCATATCTAACTCTGCCAATCTTCATTGTAACAATTATACTTGGAGCGTTGCTGTCAGCGATTGGACTTGTACTATTAGGAAATGAAACAACAATATCAGTACGAAAAATGATAAATATCAATAATATGACAGCGATTAATCTTACCTTTGTAATATGCTTCTACATTGTTGCATTAGTTATCTTTAATTACACGAGAATCGGAAAAGGGTGTAAGCTTCAAGGTGGTAATGCACTGGCATCTGCACAAGCAGGAATCAATGCAAAATGGAATGTAATTGTAGCATTTTTAATGAGTGGTGTTGGTATTGCGTTGGCAGCGATTATTACAATATTAAAGACAAAGACAGTAACGGCATCTTCTGGTGGAAGTATTGGAAATGATATCTTACTAGCAATTGTACTTGGTGGTATGCCTTTAACTGGCGGTTCAAGAAGTAAGATTAGTGCGGCATTAATTGGTGCAGCAACCATTACGATTCTAAACAATGGACTTAGTATCTGTAATGTATCAAATGATATGATTCAGATTGTCAGAGGTATCATATTTATTGTCGTAGTATTCATTACTTCAATGACATATAGAACCAAGTTGCTACCACGTTAAGGAGGATAAAGACATGGAAAAAATAAAAAACATTGCTATAAATGTCGCAAAGTTAGCAGCGATTCCTGTGGTTGTATATCTTATCTTTTGGGTATTATGCAGAAGCCAAGGCGTTACAACATTTGGTGTAGGAGTTGATTTAAGAGTAATTTTAAGAAATACAGTTTATACAGGATTTATTGCACTTGCAGTATCTTATAATTTAACATCAGGAAGATTTGATTTTAGTATTGGCTCGACATTGATACTATCAACGATATTAGGTTCAATGATCACACTTCATTTTAATCTTGGGCCAGTTGCACTTCTCCTTTTTAGTTTACTATTTGGAGCGTTGATTGGTATGTTTAGTGGATTGGTTTATACTGCACTAGGCTTACCACCAATGGTAGTTACATTAGGTCTGGCAATGATTTACGAAGCGGTCGGATTCAAGATAACAGGAGGTTCTGGTGTAAAGTTAATAGGTAAGAGTAAATTGCTTATCTGGAGTCAGCAACCATATGTATATATATTATGTGTTGTTATTGTTGCAATATTATATATTTTATTAAATCGAACACAGTTTGGTTTTGATACACAGTCATTAAAAGGTGGGCAAGAAATAGCTGTTAATGTTGGTATTAAGGAAAAGAAAAATGCAATTATCTGTTTTGCAATTGGCGGATTTTGTATGGCAGTAGCGGGAGTAGTGAATCTATCAGTGCTCGGAACGATAACACCAGAGATTAGTCTTGGCAGTGCCTCTTATATCCAGAATGCATTTATGCCGATGTTCATTGGAAATATACTTGCGAAGTACTTTGACCGTAATACTGGTGTAATAATCGGAGCATTAACACAATCCATTATATTTGCGGGAATAGGGAAATTAGGTGTACCTTCTGCATGGCAGTCTGTAATAACTGGAATTATTGTACTTGTATTCTTTGCTTATTCATTTAATGCATACCGTATTACAGAGTTCCAGACATTTAAAGAGAAACGTAAGATAGCCCTAGAGGAAAAAGCAGGCGAGGCATAGACGAAAGAGGGATTAGATGAAGATAATAGATGTTAGAGTGAATGGAATCAAGAATCCATTAGGATATCATTATGAGTATATTGTTTGTTCGTGGAAAGTGATAGAGACAAAGGGAATAAGACAAGAAAATGTGAGAATTGAAGTAAGTGACACGAAAGCATTTACAAAGCTAATATATGAAAAAGAAGGAAAGGAACTAAACCAAGCAGGTGAACGATTAGAGCTTAGCCTTTTACCAAGAACAGCATATTATGTTCGAATTCAAGTAAGGACAGAGCAGGAAGAGGCAGTTAGCGATATCTATTGTTTTGAAACAGGTAAGATGGAGGAACAATGGGAAGCGAAATGGATTCTGGCAGAGAAGCAAGATACATGCCATCCGATTCTTTTTCGGAATTTTACAACTAGAAAGAAAGTAGAAAGAGCGAGACTTTACATGACAGGAGTTGGGCTTTTTGAAACTTACTTGAATGGAAAACTGCTTGAAAATGAGTATCTTGCACCATATCTGAATAATTATGAAGAGACAATTCAAGTTATTACATTTGCACTAGAAGAGAATCTAAAAGAGGAAAACACGCTGGAAATCTTGCTAGGAAATGGCTGGTATAGAGGACTCTTTGGACTGGAACTAAAGAAAGAGAATTATGGTACGGATTTGGCAGCAATTGCAGAATTGCATATTGAGTATGAAGATGGAAGTAAAGAAGTAATCCTAACAGATGAACAATGGCAATACTATGCGTCGGATATTGAAGATTCTGGCATCTATGATGGAGAGATTATCAATCGTTTACTATGGGCTGGAAAAGAGAATAAACCGAAGTCCGTAAGAGTAGTAGAAAACTCACAAGAGAATTCACAAGATAATATAGGAAACTGTAATCTGAATAAAGCTCATCTAATTGACCGAATTAGTTTGCCAGTGTGTGTACAGGAAGAGTTGCCTGTACAAGAGATAATTAATACACCAAGTGGAGAAACTGTGCTTGATATGGGACAAAACTTTGCTGGATATCTGGAATTTGAAGCATGTTTGCCGAAAGGAACGAAAGTTGTTTTCGATTTTGGAGAAATTCTTCAAGATAACAATTTCTATAACAAAAACTATCGAGATGCGAAATCGCAATTTATATATATTGCGAATGGAGAGCGAGAGATTGTTCGTCCACATTTCACCTACTTTGGATTTCGTTATGTTCGTGTAAGTGGTTGGCATGGAGAAATTGATAAATCTGATTTTGTTGGAAAGGTTATCTATTCTGATATCACAAGAACAGGATATATCGAAACTGGGGACAAGCGAATTAATCGATTGTATGAAAATACAGTCTGGGGGTTAAAGTCAAATTTTATTGATATACCAACTGATTGCCCACAGAGAAGTGAACGTCTTGGCTGGACTGGTGATGCACAAGTGTTTGCAGCTACGGCTTCCTATCATATGGACACAAGGGCATTTTTCCATAAGTATATCAATGACCTTAAATCAGAACAAAAAATTCTTGATGGTGGTATTCCTAATTTCGTACCTAATATTGGACATAAACAGGATGTCGGAAGTGTTTGGGGCGATGCAGCAACAATTATTCCTGATACACTATTTCGCTATTATGGAAATTCGAGTGAATTAGAATATGCCTATCCAATGATGTGCGATTGGATTGATTATATTACAAGAAAAGATTGTGAACGAGGACAGAAGTATCTGTTTAACTTTGGATTTTGTTTTGGAGATTGGCTTGCGCTTGATGGGGCAACAATCGACAGTTTTAAAGGAAGTACAGACGATGCTTACATCGCTTCGGTTTACTATTATCACTCTTGTTTACTTACAAGTAAGGCAGCAGAAGTGTTGGGTAAAACGGAAGAGGTAGTAAAATATAAGAAATTAGCAGACAAGATTAAAAAGGCTATCTTACAAGAGTATTTTACACCATCTGGTCGTTTGGCGATTGATACACAGGCGGCATATGTAATTGCATTAAGATTTGAAATATATATCGATAAGCAGAAATTAATAGAGCAATTTAAGACTCGATTACAGAAAGACTGCAATCGTATCAAATGTGGATTTGTAGGAGCACCACTTCTATGTATGGCATTAGCGGAAATAGGAGAACTTGAATTAGCATATGACTTTTTATTGAAGGAAGGATTTCCAGGTTGGTTGTATGAAGTAGATATGGGAGCAACTACGATATGGGAAAGATGGAATTCTGTCTTAGAAGATGGAACGATTAGCCCAACAGGTATGAATTCATTGAATCATTATGCCTATGGTTCTGTAATGGAATTCGTATATGCCTATGCAGGAGGTATTCGTAGTGGGAAGAATGGATTTAAAGATGCCGTTATCGAGCCAAATCCAGATATTAGGCTTGGTTATGTCAATGCACGTTATGATTCCGTATATGGAACATATATCTGTAATTGGAAGATAGAGCAAGACGGATATGTACAAGTTTATATTGAGATACCATTTGATTGCCAAGCAAATGTAAGGTTACCAGAATATGAGGAAGAGAGTATGCAGTTGGTAGCAGGTTCGTATCGTTTTCGTTATCTTCCTAAGAAGGATTTCCGTAAGCCATATCATCTTGATACCACGTTGGCACGACTTGCAAGAGATAGAAAGGCAATGGAGATACTCAGAAAATATGTACCAGCAATTGCAGGAATTGCGGCATCTGGTGCTGAGGAAATGGGTGCAACATCGCTTAGACAAATATTTTCTATGCACTATCTTCCGTTTGAACCAGAACAATTGCAGTTAGCGGTGGATGAGCTTGTGGATTTGATTGTAACGATAGAAGAGTAGTAATGGATAGAAAAAACTAAGATAGAAAGGAATTCAGATATGATAGCATTTGATAAGAAACCATTTTATTTGAATGAGAAACAGATTGCATGGGTTAATGAAACATATGAAAGCATGTCAATAGAAGAAAAAGTGGGTCAATTATTTTGTCCAATTGTTTTTACGAAGGAAGAGAAGGAATTAAAGGAACTAGTTGAGAAAAAACATATCGGTGGAATGCTTTACCGTGAAGGATTAAGCGAGGAACTACGTCATAGTCATAAGATATTGCAGGAGTCATCTAAGATACCATTATTGATTGCATCAAATCTGGAATACGGCGGTAACGGTTCAGCAATAGAAGGAACTTACTACGGAAGAGAGATGCTTGTAGCGGCTACTGGAAAGACAGAGCGAGCATATCAACTAGGGAAAGTAAGTTGTAAAGAAGGTGCTGCAGTTGGTGTTAATTGGACA
>NZ_JAVBNS010000025.1:0-3060 GCF_031551385.1 Anaerosporobacter sp. | reverse complement strand
TCTAGGAAGTAGTGGTATTGTAACAAAGATTATTAAAGATGTGGCAGGAACAGCACCAGACTTTTATAAAGAAGCAGCTTATTGGCCAGTTATTCTTTTAATAACAAAGGTATGGCAAGGTGCAGGTTATGGAAGTATTGTCTATGTAGCAGCGATTACAGGATTTGACCAATCGATGTATGAAGCAGCAAAGGTTGACGGAGCTACAAGATTACAACAGCTTACCAGAATTACATTACCACTTCTAAAGACAACGGTTATTATGCTTACGATTATGAGTATTGGTAGTATCTTCAAAGGTGACTTCGGTATGATTTATGCGATTGTTAGAGATAACTCCTTCTTATATCCAACAACAGACGTTATTGATACATTCACATACCGTGCTCTACGAGAATTGAATAACTTGGGAATGAGTACTGCAATAAGTTTCTTTCAATCATTAGTTGGATTGTTCTTGATATGGTTGACAAATGCAATTACGAAAAAAGTAGAACCAGATGCAGCGATATTCTAGAAAGGATGAGAACATGAAAGAAACTAAAATTAAAACAAAAATAAAAAAATCAAAAGGCGAAGTAATCTATGACATTGTCGTATATACATTTGTAACACTATTCTGTCTGTTTTGTTTAGCACCCTTTTTGATGATTATTGGAAGTAGCTTTGAGACAGAAGCCAATATTCAGAATTTTGGATATACGATAATCCCAAAAACATTTTCATTAGAAGCATATCGAATGGTATTGAATGATTCTCAGATTTATAAAGCATACGGAGTTACGATTTTTACAACCGTAGTTGGAACGATTGCAAGTATGTTTCTTACAATTACAATGGCATATCCACTTTCACTAAAGAAAGTAAGATTTAGAAATCCAATTATGTTCTTTGTGTATTTTACAATGTTATTCAATGGTGGACTTGTTCCAACCTATTTACTGATTAGCAAGACATTACATCTTTCAGATAATATATGGGTACTGATTTTACCAATCGCCTTCAATGCATGGAATATGATTTTGATGAGAAACTTCTTCAATTCAGTTCCAGTAGAATTATCGGAATCGGCTTACATTGACGGAGCAAATGATTTTCAGATTTTATGGAAGGTTGTTCTTCCAGTAGCGGTACCAGGAATTGCAACAATTAGTTTATTCTATGCACTTGGCTATTGGAATCAATGGTTCAATGCAAGATTATACATAACAAATAATCGAGATTTATTCCCGTTACAATACTTGCTTATGGATTTACTTAATTCTGTAGATGCATTGAAAGAAATGGCAAGAAACACAGGTGTCGCAGTTGGAAATCTACCAACCTATACGCTTCGTATGGCGACAACTGTTATCACAATTGGACCAATTGTATTCTTATATCCATTTGCACAGAAGTACTTTACTTCAGGATTAACAGTTGGTGCGATAAAAGGTTAACTATGAATTTGTCTGCCTAGGGCATGTTTCAGACGTGTCCTAACAGATAAAGATAAATGTAACTTAATTCGGATAGGATATGTAAAGTTACAAGAAAATTATGAGGAGGATTTTTTTATGAGAAGAAAGACAAGTGTTGTGAAGAAAGTAGTTTCCACTCTTTTAGTAGTTGCATTGATGGGATCTATGGTTGGTTGTGGTTCAAAAAATAAGAACAATGAAACAACAAAAAATGCTACAACAGAAGTAAATGACACAAAAGAAAACACAGACAATAACAAAGAGGCAGATACGGTTGAAACACCAGATGCAAGCAGTAGAGAAGCAATTGGTGCGGAGATGAAAGATACAACAATCAATATCCGTTTAATGAATGAATTCACAAATATGGATAAAGTAGTAGCAGCTTATGAAACAGCAGTAGCTGATGATCCTATTTTAAGTAAGGTTCACCTTAACTTTTCTTTCGTAACGGGTGCTGATTACAAAGATAAATTATCAATGGCATTAACAGCAGAAGAAGACTACGATTTAATGTTCTGTGGTTCATGGCACGGATTATCTTCATACATTGCACAAGGATGTTTTGCAGATTTAACAAATTACTTTAACAACGATGCATTTCCAGGTTTAAAAAATGGATTCTCAGAAGATTTTGTTGAAGCCGCAGCAACATATGAAAAAAATGCTAACGGTGAATGGGAAAAGAAAAACTATGTAATTCCATTAGCAGAATACTATGAAGATATTCGCGGTATCACATACAGAGAAGATTTAAGAGTAAAATATAACTGTGCAGAAATTACAGATGATGCAAGCTTAAAAGCATATCTTGACACTGTTATGGCAAACGAACCAGAAATGGTTGGCTGGAAAATGTACAATGGTTTCTTTAATGCATTCAGTACATACTATTCAGGAAAACATGATAATGTATATGCAAATGATGCAACAACTCCAATGGGACAAGAAACACCTTTCTATGTAGGTTTAAGCGAAGATGGTAAAACAGTTTTAAATGCAGTAGTTATGGGTGATTCGGAAGAAGAGTTCGCTAAGATGCCAGCAAATTATCAATATGATTTTATCAAAGAATATGAAGTAGAGAGAACAGAATGGGCACAATATCTTGACCCTTCACGTGGTACAACAGATGAGAATTTAGCAGAACCAATTGTTAACTATAGTACACTTACTGGTTTCATTTCATCAGTTCAAGCATTGAAAGAAAAATTCCCAGAAGCAGAATTAGGATTCTATGTTACAGAAGCAGATCAAAGAGCTATGACAAAAGGTGCTATCGTTAGTGAAATGAAAACAAATAACCAATTAATCGTGCCAGCATGGTCTGAAAAAGTAGATGCAGTTATGTATTTCCTTGATTGGATGTTTGGTTCACAAGAAAATCATGATCTATTCCAATATGGTATCGCTGGCGAAGACTTTGAAGTTGTTGGTTCACATGGCTACCGTCAATTAGATATCGCTGAAGGTCAAAAATATACAGTTCCTACATACTCATTTACACTTAATCCAAACTATGCAAGAATGAATGTTGCTTTAGATGAATATCCAGTAGTAAAAGCATACTATGAATACATGCTAAGCCCAGAAGCATATA
>NZ_JAVBNS010000167.1:0-7313 GCF_031551385.1 Anaerosporobacter sp. | reverse complement strand
AAAATTCATTGCCTATGTAATCTATTCTATCGTGATTAGTGCAGTTGTTTATCCAATCTCAGGACACTGGATTTGGAATACATCAGGCTGGTTACATAAACTTGGATTTCACGATTTTGCAGGCGGTACAGCAGTACATCTGGTAGGTGGTTTGTCAGCACTGATTGGAGCAAAATTAGTTGGAGCTAGAATTGGAAAGTATTCGAAAAATGGGAAATCACATGCGATTCCAGGGCATAATATAACGCTTGGAGCACTTGGAATATTTATCTTATGGTTTGGTTGGTTCGGATTTAATGGCAGTTCGACATTATCGATAACAGGAGATGCGGCAATTATCAAAGTAGGCGGTATATTGGTAGCTACGAATCTGTCAGCGGCAGCTGCGGCAACCATGGCAATGGTTATTACATGGGTACGTTATGGAAAAGCCGATATATCAATGACATTAAACGGAGCGCTTGCAGGCTTAGTTGCAATAACGGCAGGTTCGGATCAAGTATCACCAATTGGAGCGGTAATTATTGGTATTATTGCAGGATTTGTTGTAGTATTTGGTATTGAAATCATTGATAATAAATTCAAAATCGATGATCCGGTTGGAGCATTTTCCGTTCATGGTTTGTGCGGAGCACTTGGAACGATTCTTACTGGCTTGCTATCTGTTGAAAAAGGAGCGTTCTATGTCAAAGGTGGTATCAAATTCTTCGGAACACAATGTCTCGGTGTTGTAACAATCGGTATCTATGTCATTATCGTGATGAACATAGTATTTCGAATTATTGATAAAGTAGTTGGTCTTCGTGTAGCTACTGATGTGGAAATTGCAGGTCTTGACCTAAAAGAGCATGGATTAGTAAGTGGCTATGTTGATGTTGTGAATACAAAAGGTGACGTATTCGAAAGACCTGTTGCAGAAGTAGATGTAGCGGATAACATAGAGATTGATGCTTCCCAATATAAAGCAGACGGTAAGATTCGTAAAGTTGTTGTTATCATGAATCAAAATCGTTTTGAATCATTAAAAGAAGCCTTAGATAAGATTGATATTACTGGTATGACCGTATCAAATGTCAGTGGTTGCGGTATACAAAAAGGTTCAACCGAATATTATCGTGGTTCCGAATTTGAATCACATCTGCTTCCAAAAGTAAAAGTAGAAATCGTAATCAGCACAGTACCACTTGGTTTACTAGTTGAGACGATTAAAAGAGCAATCTATACAGGCAAGATTGGAGACGGCAAAATATTCGTATATGATGTAGAGAATGTAATAAAGGTACGTACCAATGAGGAAGGACGTGCCGCGTTAGAATAGAGGTGACTACATGGTAGACAAATCCAGTTTCATGACAATTTCAGAGATGGCAAAGCAAAGAGAAGTGACAACAGAAACATTACGACACTATGACCGAATCGGCCTATTCAAACCAACCTATATAGATGAAGATACAGGATATCGATATTATTCAATTGATCAGTACGAGACATTAGGAACGATAAAAGAGTTACGGCAACTAGGAATGAGTCTTGATGATATCAAAAATTATTTCAAAGACCGTACCGTTGAAAAATCAAAAAATGTTTTAAGAAAACATTGTGAAATTCTGAAAGAGGAGATAATGGAAAAAACATTGCTAGTTAAAACTCTGGAGGCAAAACTGGATTTCCTAGATGAAATGAGTAGTCTACCAAGACAGGGAAAAGCCTTCATAAGACAGTTACCAGAACGCTATATGATATCCTTCTGCGAATGGGAAAACGACGTAAAAGACCGAGCAAAAGCAATTATGCGATTAGAAGAACTAATAAGAGGAAACCAAATCGCACCAATATTAGCAAGTAATCGAATCGGAGCATGCACAAGTATTGATTTTCTGAATATAACAGAGAATTTTCCCGTAGCACCAATGGTTATCTGCGATAAGTTTATCGAAAGTCTTGAATATTCCTATGTAATACCCGAAGGCGAATATGTCTGTCTTTACTACAATGGAAAGTTTGGCTGCTATGATGGTTTATATGAAGATATAAAGAGTGTAATAAAAGAAAACCACTACGAAGTATGTGGTATGTTCTATCAAATCTACCAAGTCGATATCACCGTAACCAGTGACTTTAGTGAATCGGTAATAGAGATACAAGTCCCTGTTAAAAAAATATAACTTTAGAGACAATATTTTAAAGAATTACCAATAAAGTGATTTGTAGTCAAGTGTAATGATAACAGAGAAAATTAATTTGACTATCAATGGGTAAGCATAGCTTTTCTAGTGAATACAAGAATGTGTTCAAAGAATGCTTTTGGTTTATTTATTTATTTATTTATTTATTTGTTTGTTTCTTCAAAAACCTACCCGTACTTGTGTACCAATACAATAAACCAGCAAAACTTCAATAACCTATCCTGCTTCTTCGTTGCTGCCCTAGAATAAAGAAACGGTAGCGAAACACCGCTAGTACTTCTTGGTGTGTATCCCACAACCTAGGAAGGCTCGGCAAGGACGCCGAGCCAGCCTGAGCTGAGGCAGGATGCCGAATCGAAGGCGTGTCCGTACACTTTCAACAAACTCCTCATACACACTTAGAAGTACTAAGGTGTGTAGCGTGTTTCGTATTCTAGGGTAGCAACAAAGAAGCTCGAAAACCAATCCAAGTTTTGCGTCAAGTACCAACCATACACAAGTACACAGCCAAAAAACAAAAGAAAGGGGGAATACAAGTTGAATTATTTTAGGAGTTATATAAAGCCGTATCTAGTGTATTTTATCTTAGGTCCTTTGGGATTAATAATGGAAGTAGCAGGCGATATCGCGCTACCACTGTTGATAGCCGATGTAATTAATTCAGGTGTAATGAAAAAAGATGTAAGACATATCGTGTTTGATCTAATCGCCATGATGCTTGTTATCTTAGTAGGAGGTATTGGAGGAACGTTAGGATCGTATTGGTCTTCAAAAGCTTCTATGTCAGCAGGAAGTGCAATACGAAGAGACCTTTTTAGTAAGATACAAAACTTCTCTTTCTCGAATATAGATGAGTTTTCAACAGGCTCATTGATTACACGGTTAACGAATGATATTACACAGATACAGAATATCATTATGATGGCACTGCGACTTGTGTTGCGCTCACCAATTATGCTACTAGCAGCAGTAATAATATCGTTTTCGATTAATGCAAAGCTAGCAGTAATTATTCTTGTTATAATACCAATCCTTTCTGCAATTATAGTAGTAATCTTGAAGATTTCATTTCCTCGATTTGATGAGATGCAGAGAAAACTAGATAAGCTAAATTCAACAATACAGGAAGGATTAGTCAATATCCGTGTTATAAAATCGTTTGTGCGAGATGATTTTGAGCGAGTTCGATTTGATAAAGCCAATAATAAACTCAAGGATAAAACGATTTTTGCAATGAAGATAAATCTAATGTCACAGCCAATTATGAATCTGGCAATGCATCTTACAACGATAGCAGTAATTTGGTTTGGTGGTAACATGATTATAGAGGGAACGATGAAAGTCGGTGATTTAACAGCATTTATAAGCTATGTTGCGCAGATACAGATGTCGCTTACGATGTTATCAAGAGTGTTCCTTAATGGTTCAAGAGCAGTTTCTTCCTTTAAGAGAATCGACCAAGTGTTACGTTGTAAAGTGGATTTGACAGATGAAGAAGCAGCGAAAAAAGAAAAGCAAGTTGAAAGAGGCACAATAGAATTCAAGCATGTAAATTATAAGTATTATAAGAGAAGAAAGCAATGGATTTTAGAAGATATTAGTTTCAAGATAGAAAGTGGTGAAACCGTTGGTATTATTGGGCCAACAGGTAGTGGTAAATCTACATTAGTTTCCTTGATTCCAAGGCTTTATGATGTGGATGAAGGAGAGATTTTAGTTGATGGTGTGAATGTGAAAGACTATTCTTTGTTTAATCTGCGTGAAAGTGTTGGAGTAGTACTACAGAAAAACATCTTATTCTCAGGAACAATTATGGAGAATATGTACTGGGGAAACCCAGAAGCGGATGACAAAGAGGTATGTGGTGCATGTAGAAGTGCACAGGCACATAGCTTTGTTACACAATTTCCAGAAGGATACGATACCGTACTAGGACAAGGCGGAGTGAACGTATCAGGAGGGCAGAAGCAGAGATTATGTATTGCAAGAGCATTGTTAAAGAATCCGAATATCCTTATTCTTGATGATAGTACAAGTGCAGTAGATATGACAACAGAAGCAAAGATTCGAGAGGAATTTGCAGTTCGATTAAAGAATGCGACTAAGATTATCATCGCACAGAGAATCACTTCGGTATACGATGCTGATAAGATTATTGTTATTGATGATGGTAAGATTGTAGGAATGGGAAAACATGAAGAGTTACTAAAGAATTGTACAACATACTATGATATCTATGACTCACAGATGAATCAGGAGGTGAATGCATAATGCCAGCACAGATACAGATTGGAAGAGGTGGGCCTCAGATGGGAGCAGGAAGCTTTGATTCTGGGCATTCAAAGCCAAAGAATACAAAAGATACAATACTACGATTGCTAAGATACATAAAGGATGAAAAAGTATTGCTGTCACTTACCGTAGTGTCTGTAATTGCTTCAACAGCAGCACAATTGGCAGCAGCCTATATGTTGCGTCCGATTATTAACAGCATAGCATATCACGAGGGAAACAGCAGTGCGATATTGCTAAAAAATCTTCTTGTTATGGGGTTAATCTATATCGTAGAGGTCATTGCGACGATGGTTCAGCTACGAGCAATGTTATCGGTATCGCAGAATGCATTAACAAAGATTCGCTCGGATTTATACCGTAAGATGCAAAAGTTACCGTTGCGATTTTTTGATACAAACAGCAATGGAGATTTGATGAGTCGTTATACAAACGATGTGGATATCGTTGGTGAGATGTTGAATACAACCGTGATACAATTAATATCCAGCGTAATTTCTTTTGTTGGATCATTAGCACTTATGTTTTATACGAATGTATGGCTGACTATTATTACGATTGTGTTTACACCAGTCATTGTATATGCAGGAAAATTTATTGCCAACAAAGGACGAAAGTATTATAAATTGCAACAGGAAGCATTAGGAGATATCAATGGATATGTGGAAGAAACCGTTGCAGGGCAAAAGGTTGTTAAAGTATTCAACCATGAGAGTATTGCAATCGATGAATTCAACGATTTGAATGCGAAATTGTTAGATAAACAGATATTAGCACAGTTTTTTGGTCATACGATGGGCCCAGTTGTAGGTAACCTTAATCAGGTATGTTACTGTGGCACAGCAGCGATTGCAGGTATATTTTGTGTGTTAAAAGGATTTGATGTTGGTGGACTTACGATTTTCGTGAACTATTCCAAACAATTTGCAGGCCCAATTAATCAATTAAGTACACAGATGAATACCGTGTTTTCAGCACTTGCTGGTGCAGAACGTGTATTCAAGATTATGGATATGGAACCAGAGGACATCTATACAGAAATACCAGAAGAGGTACACCTTGTAATGACAGAAGGAAAAGACTTTGGTGAAGAGAAAGCGCCAGTATTTTCTTCGGAATATGGTTATAAGAGTGAGCGGTGTGATAATCTGGGAGACGTGCAGGGAGAAGTAATCCTAAACCATGTTATATTTGGATATACGAAGGAAAAGTTAATTCTGAACGATGTATCCGTCTATGCGAAGAAAGGTCAGAAGATTGCCCTTGTAGGAACAACAGGAGCAGGAAAAACAACAATAACAAACTTGATTAATCGTTTTTATGAAATTCAAGGAGGTTCTATCACAATTGATGGACGTGATATTCGAAGTATTGATATAGACACATTACGTAAAAATATTGCACTTGTATTACAGGATACCCATTTGTTTACGGGAACGGTAAGAGAGAATATTCGATATGGCAGATTAGATGCCACGAATGAAGAGGTTATTGAGGCAGCAAAGACGGCGAATGCGCATTACTTTATTGAACGATTGGAAGATGGGTATGACACAATCTTAGAAGGCGATGGCTCAAACCTAAGTCAAGGGCAGAGACAGCTTTTGAATATTGCGAGAGCAGCATTGTCAAAAGCGCCAATCCTCATACTTGATGAAGCAACAAGTTCCGTAGATACGAGAACCGAGGTGAATATACAAAAGGGAATGGACGCACTTATGGCGAACCGTACAACATTTGTTATTGCACACAGATTATCAACAATCCGAAATTCAGAAGCAATTATGGTATTAGAACAAGGAAAGATTATAGAACGAGGAAATCATGAGCAATTGATTGCAAAACAAGGTCGTTATTATGGTTTGTATAATAGTTTAGCAGAAGAGTAAAAGATAAAAGGATAAAAAAATGAGGCATTTCAAAATGTGTTAAACATTTGAAATGCCTCATTTTTCTTTATAATGATTGCTTTTTTGTAAGAAAAAGATTACTCTCCCGAATTATTCTCATCATCATTTGGATCTGGTGTTGTTGGAATATTGACATCTGGGATTGGAGGAATTACATCATCGTCGTCCTCGTCATCATCAGGATCATCATTCGTATTTGGAACGGAATCATCATTCTTTGGTTTATCGGGTTTTACATCAATGATTTCACCAGCGCTATGAACATTACAGATAGAATCCTCAATAGAAGAAGGTAGAAGATAAGGGGTATCTTTTGTTGCTCCCGTTTCTTCTTTGATTAAGAATACTTTTTCTGTAACCGCATTTTCTGGACAATGTTCACTTGCTTGTAAACCAGAAGATTTGCAGATTCTTAATTTAACATGGCAATCGCATACTTCGGTAGGAACAGTACCTTTAGCAAAGTATTCTGTTTTAACAGTGCTGCCGCCAGGTGCGTGTTCGCAAACACCTTCTTTTGCTAGTTTACCACTCTTAGTACAGATGGTAGCTGTTACAATGGAATCTGGTTTTGTAAAGTTCTTCTTTTTGTATCCTTCATGAATCTGATTCATAATTAAATTCCATAATCGTTTATGGTAGGAAGTGTTGATGCCGTTTTGGTCACCATTGTTATTGTCATAACCACCCCATATACCACCTGTATAATATGGGGTATAACCGACAAACCATAAATCCTTACTATCTGTTGTTGTACCTGTCTTACCAGCTACAGGCATAGAGCCTAGACTGATATAAGAAGCTGCAGTACCAATTTTCACAACGTCTTGCATTGCATTAGTTAATAAGAATGCAGTAGATTCTTTCATGACTTGACTAGTTGTTGGTGAATTATCAATAAGAAGCTTTCCTTCGTGATTGTAGA
>NZ_JAVBNS010000075.1:0-5369 GCF_031551385.1 Anaerosporobacter sp. | reverse complement strand
CAAATTTTAATTCTGTTTCTGTCATCTGATACATAAAATATTCCTCCTCTACTATATCCAAATTTACAACAAAATAAGTCGGTGAATTATAGACCTCTTGTTAAGTCTATAACTCACCGACCATTTTGTCAACTACTCTTCTTCAAACACAATCTCAAAATGTCTCAAAAATTGTTTCATATTACTGTCCCATTCTTGCTCTACCGTTTTATCTAATGTAAACACCTTCATAGATACCCCTGTAACAAGATGCAGAATTCCATTTTCATAACGAATATTAAGATACAGAGTTCCCACTTGTGATAAATCATAATTCGGTAATGCTTTCTCTATAATCTTCTTCGTATTGGCAGGTGACAGGATAAGTACAATTTTAAACACCACTGGTACTTTCTTTCCCTTCATAAGAGAAAATGCAATTGGTTTAATCTTAGACCACGTAGAATACTGTGTATCCTCTAATGTCTCTTTCTCTTCCTCATCATACCAATCGGCATTCAGTTTCCCATTAATCTTAAACTGATTGTACGTAGTAATTTCTAATTCTGATAATAAAAAATTATCAAACACATTATGAACTAACAAATGATTCATAAATGATTTCACATCAACAACATGTAAAGAAACCATATTTTTTCCCCTTTAATTTAAATTATGTCTATTCCGAATAGCTATCTTGTTTTTTTCACACAACCTACATATAATATAACCTATGATAATCAAACGAATCTGCTTTGTGCAAACTATATTATAACACAAAGAAGCATTTCGCAAAACAAAAACTATGGAGGATTTAACTATGAATTTCAAACAAAATGCATTTGATCTAATAGAATTTATTGAAACAGCAACTTCACCATTCCATGTAGTAGAAAAAAGTGCTGCTACGCTCAAGGAAAAGAATTTCACTAAATTAGATATGAAACAACCTTGGTCATTAACAAAAGGCGAGAATTACTATGTAATTCCTTACCCATCAACTCTATTCGCTTTCACTGTTGGCAATGACACAGAGGAATCTTCTGATTTTAGAATTATAGCTACACATACAGACCACCCTTGCTTAATGATTAAGCCACAAGCTGATATGACAAGCAATGGATACCGTAAAATTAATACCGAAATCTATGGTGGACCTATCTTAAACACATGGCTTGACCGCCCTCTATCTATTGCAGGCCGCGTTGCTATAGCAAGCGATTCCATCTTTGAACCAGAGATGCGTTTTATCGATATAAAAAAACCACTTCTTACCATTCCCAACTTAGCAATTCATATGAACCGTGATGTAAACAAAGGTGTTGACCTTAATCGTCAAATCGACATGATTCCCATTATCGGACTTGTGAATGATACTCTTAATAAAGATAACTACTTTATGAATTTCTTAGCAAAAGAACTTCATGTTGAAGTAGATAGCATTCTCGATTTTGAATTATATATCTATAATACAGAAAAAGGGCAACTTATTGGTGCTGAAGAAGAATTTATCTCTTCACCACGTCTTGATAACCTTACATCTACCTATGCAGCTCTTCGTGCCATTACTGACACAAATCGCACAACTGGCATTAATGTCATTGCCTTATTTGACAACGAAGAAGTCGGAAGCAAAACAAAACAAGGTGCAGATTCAACACTTATGACTATGCTACTAGAGAAAATCTATGAAGGACTTGGATTTACACATGCTCGCTGCCTAGAAGCTATGATGCGAAGTATGCATCTGTCTGTTGACGTCGCACATGCGATTCATCCAAATCATGCAGAAAAAAGTGATCCTACTACTTTCGCTAAGTTAAATGAAGGCATTGTTAT
Source organism: Anaerosporobacter sp. (assembly GCF_031551385.1). Lineage (GTDB taxonomy): Bacteria > Bacillota > Clostridia > Lachnospirales > Lachnospiraceae > Anaerosporobacter. The sequence continues at coordinate 3,551 of NZ_JAVBNS010000075.1, read as the reverse complement.
CAAAATCAACAACAATCAAAAATATGCAACCGATGCAAAAGCAGTTGCCACACTTCAACAGCTATGCAAAACCCACGATATTAAATATCAAAAATACGTAAATCGCTCCGACATTGCAGGCGGTGGCACTCTAGGCTCACTCGTATCCTCCCAAATCCCGATGCTGACAGCCGACCTAGGAATTCCAATGCTTGCCATGCACTCTGCTAGAGAGTTAATGGGCGTTAAAGACCAAACATATATGAACCAACTACTTTATGCATTCTTTATAGCTTAAGTTCTTGCACTATCTAAGATATAATTGCATAAATCACCTTCGTATAAATCTCAAAAATCCGTTCATAATTGTAATATATATATATCACAATTGCGAAAGGAGATTTCCTATGAGAGCAAGCAGTGGAGCATATCGAGATGTAGCAAATCGATGCAGCGAATATCTCTCTGTTCCTAAAAATAGTGTTTCAAATTGTAGTGATTTCGATAAAAAATCCTGTGTCACCTGTCGTCATTTTAATACGAACAATAGTTTCTGCAAAATTGACTCCTATGACAATATCGTGCGAAATACTACAACCTAGGACACCAGCATTCTATACTCGTAAATAAAGCTGTTACAACATGAATTCTTCCAGAATATCGAAAAGGAAAAGATCATATTGTAACAGCCTTTTATTTAGAATCCCGCCTCTGGCTTTGCAATGTGGTACAGGATGATTGGAGCTTGAACACTACTCACAGCGAAACTGACACCGCATATAAAACCAACATATGTGCTGGATAGAAGACATAGAATACGTAGCGCATACTAGGGCCTTTCTTCCCATTATATAGAAGGATTGGAATCAGCGCCAGCAAAGAATATAGCTGTACTTTATTACCCAGATAAAGTGTGGCAACAAGAATACTTATTGCAATATATAATATATTTCCACGGTAAAAGTAAAATGCCATAATAATCAGAACTCCAAGCATACTATAATCGGTTCGTAAGAACCATGCCACAGTCATGGAAAGCCCTATAATAATAAACTGCAAAAGTATCGCTTTGATATCAAAGAAAAAAAAGTGTTTCTTCACTTCTTCAATCGCATAGATTGCCACAAGCCCTATCAGTAAGGTAAAGAATACATTTTGATGTTCTAAACAAAACACGTTGTGATAAAAACACAAATTAAACGGTATCTCTGATATCAATGCAAAACAAGCCAAACGTATCATGTATTTCTTCACATTTCTTGTATGAAAAAATCCTTCCACAATACAGAAGCAAAAGATAGGAAATGCAATTCTTCCAATTTCCCGCATAATCATATATTGCTGTGACTTACGTGTAAAAAACACTGCTGCAACATGATCAAGTAACATGGCGACTATTGCTATTACCTTTAACGCGAATATGTCCATTTGCCTTCTCCTTTACAATCTCGCTACGTAAAACAACAATTGATCGAGGTGCAACTTGAACAGAACGACTCTCTTGACCCATACGTTTCTCCTCTGTTATCGCTGTGTCCATATAGACAGCCCAATGTTGTCCTACCGGTAATTGTGGCAAGTCAAACGCATGGTTTTTCCAGTGCATATTATACGCTACATAGAAATAAGCATTTGACTTCTCCTCTTCATTTGATGCATATTGTCCACAATACATAACACCAAATACACGACTATAGTATGAAAAGTCCGGATACCATGCCTTTGTTCCATGAAAAGACATATCAGGGCAACCACATGATTGATAATCCATCATACGATATTCCTGCTCTCTACCAAATACGCCTTGCTTCTTACGAATCTGAATTAGCTCTTTGACAAAGCTTTCAATATCCTCATTTTGTTTTCTATTATTCCAGTTCAGCCAAGAGATTGCATTATCTTGACAATACGCATTATTATTACCACCTTGCGAGTTCCCGAACTCATCGCCCATCATAATCATCGGCGTTCCTTGGCTTAATAGTAACATTACAAATGCATTCCTAATCTGCTGTCTACGAAGTTCTTTGATTTTTTTCTTGCCCGACTTACCTTCTGTCCCACAATTCCAACTATAGTTATAATCTGTTCCATCCTTGTTTTCTTCTCCATTAGCAGAATTGTGTTTCACATCATAGCAAACTAGATCCATCAGTGTAAAACCATTATTATTCGTCATGTAATTAATCACAGCATTATTTGCAGGGTTTCTCCTTACACGATTTGCAAATGCACTAACTTGCTCTTCATCACTTTTAAGATATCTTCTTGCATCTACAAGGAATCCATCATTGTACTCAGCTAGGTTTCGATATGGTTTGCCAAGCCCCTCCGTACTGCTTGATGACACTTCCCATGATGTTGCAAAAAACTTAGTATGTGATAGTACCGGATCTGAAGCAAGTATGCTTGTAGAAACTACATTTGCATTCACACTAAATCCATCAATATGGTACGTAAAGAACCAATAATATAAACAATCAAGAATTGTTTGCTGCGTAAGACTTGACGAAAAATTAAACTCCATTAAAACTTCAATACCAGCATTATGCAGTTCCTTAACCATCGTCTTTAACTCATTCACTGCATTCGCTGGTTCATACGCATACGAAGCTTTTGGCGCAAAGTAATAATTATCTTTACTATATCCCCAATAATTGATTCGATAAGGGATTCGAGCTTTTTCTTCCTGCTTCGCTACTTCCCTATACTTATCTGGCAATATCGTTTCAGAATCATTGTCAGCCTCTCTTGCAATATTGACAAATTCATATTCTTTTACTTCTTTCTTATCCTGTTTTCCAGAAGAATACATATAATTTTCTTCTATCAATATCTCATCAAATTCAACAATTGGCATTAAAAGGACAGCATTAACTCCAAGTTCTTTTAGATACGAAATCTTCTCTGTAACGCCTTTAAATGTACCCGCAGCCTTCCCAAGCTTAGAAGAACTATGTTTTGTGAATCCCCTTACATGCATCTTGTAAATTATCAAATCTTTATATGGAATTTCAAGAGTGGCATCTTCTTGCCAATCAAATGTATCAAAATTGAAACCACCACGCACAGAATACTTCTCAAAATAATGACTATAATTCCCCCATTTGTCTCGCCCTTTTATAACTTTCGCATAGGGATCAACAACATTTTGTCCATCTATTTCATATATATATTCATACTCATTATATGGTAAATCTTCTATAATAAAAGCGTAAACATTTCCTGTACGATACTCATTTGGAATTAACACAGTTTGATTCTTCTTGCGATTTCTTTTATGCAATAATATCAATTTACACTCTTCACAATTCGGTGCCGCTATTGCAAATCGAATCGATTCACCCTCTTTTGTAACTCCAAGTGGTAATGGAGTTCCCTTTCTAATTCTAAATTGATTCATACTCTGTCTCCTCACTGTTACGAATGTTTACTCTTTTTGATTACTTTATTTATTCTCTTCTATCTTTTGCGCAAGCTCAGTTAGATACATCCAACGCTCCATCTTAAGTTCTAGTTGTTGTTCTAACTCTTCTTTTTCTTTCATTAATTCATTCAATTTTCAATAATTA
>NZ_JAVBNS010000078.1:0-7178 GCF_031551385.1 Anaerosporobacter sp. | reverse complement strand
TCTACATCACATTCTTTCAGCTCTAGCATCTTCTTCAAAACCTTTTTTCTACTCTTAGAATCCGTTAATTTCGTTGCAAATTCATCTGGTTTTGGATACCAACCTTTCTTTTCTCCAATCGCCTCCCAGTAACTCCAACACAGTTTATGCATTTTAAATCCAATATTCTTAATTCGATCTGTATAATTCTTGATATCTGCATTCACATCTTTCATAATCCCCAAATGATTACGTAATGCACATTTTCCTACTGTACCTGAAAATGCCATCCCCATAAAAATTCTGGTCTCTGCCAAATAGCTTTGACAATGAAGATAATAGAAGGTCTCTTTCAATGTTTCTTCCTCTATATTTGTAAAAAAATCATTATCTGATAATAACTCAACATATTGCTCCATCGCCTTCACACCATATGCATATGGTCCTTCTGAACTATTTTCCATAACGTTTATCCAATGGTTCACATACTTTGAGTACTCATAAGGCTTCGCCTTAAAATCATCAACAATAATTACTCTTTTTAAATCATCTGACCAGTTCGCTTTGAAAAACATTTTATTTTCTAGCATACCATCTGGCTTAAAATCACTCTTATTCAAGCAACCATGAAAACCATATAACGTATCTCCATTATTCTCATAACCAGTTATAATACCCCACATTGAATCTGTGAACTCAAACAAAACTGGAATCTCACGATTAATTGATTCCAAAATTTGCTCTTTTACCTCATCTTCGCTATTCACTTCTTTTTGCAAGATATGATAATTACATTTTCCAAAGTTCATCATATATGGGATATGTTCGTCATTCTTTATTGCTAACTGAAAATCTATTTTACTGCAAGGAATATACTCGCTTGTATATAAACAACTAAAAGCATAGCCAGAAGCCGTTAGTAAAAATCTATATAATGCTTCCCTATGGTTAGATAGATTTTCAGGAGTAGGTTTTATCCTTTTATTTTGCGATAATAATAATGAAGCAAAGCAATTAACTAATGGATATCCCGCATAGCCTTGGGGTTGTACAATATTATCAAGAATCTTAGTTTTTTCCATATAATCTTCCTTTCATTGTGTTATTACCTTTTGAACAGTTACGACATTTATTCTAATAATTCCAATGTGTAGACTGAAATAATCACTAATCCTTAGCAGTTCCAGTTAATCTTAGCTGGTTTCTTTTCATCTAAAACAGCAACATTCTTTAATGCTTCTTCCATCTTCGCACATTCTTCCTGTGCAATCTGATCATATATCTCTGCACTTTCTTCCAATCCAACTCTATCATATGCAATTGCCGCCGCACCATAAAACGCCATTCCTAAAGAATGTGTAGGTGTATAGATTGATGCTACTGCCTGTCCTACTGCACGAGCCGCTGCTTGAGCCACTGGATTATCCTCTGCTTCCTTTGCAGCTTCATTTACATTAGCTACAATTTTTTTCAACTCTGCTAGAGTAATCTCTTTTGCTAGATAAGCATAAAAGCTATCTACTGATTCCTTCAATCGCAAATCCTCTGGGTAATTCTTTTCATAAATATCAAGAAAATAATTTTTAGCATAAGCTACACACCAGTTTGCGATAGTTTCCTTACTCTGTGTTTCAATTAAACGCATTAGTGATACAATATATGGTGAGTCTGCACTCCCTAACATTTTTCTTAATTTAGCCATAAATCCTCCGCAACAAATATATAATCATATTTTGCTTTTATTAATATCCATATATTTCATATGCCGCATATTCATGGTCATAATGATATCCTAACTTTTCAGCCAATGCAACTGACCATTTATTCTGCGCATCCCAACTTGGATACAGATTTCTCTTCATACACTCTAATATTAATTTTGCGCCACATGCATAGGCAAGCCCTTGTCTTCTATACTCTTCTTTTGTATCAATCTCTATTTCTATCCCTTCACGATAACTCGTATATGATGATGCACCAGAAACCGGTTCTTTCGTCTTTTCCTCAACAGCAACTACACCAAGACCAAATTTTTGATACATTGCATATTCTTTGTATTGTGCCACAAAATCTCTACTCCAATTATTTTGCATACACCAGTTATAAATATCCTCATCAATTAATTTTAACGCATATCCTGACTGTAGTGAATGAACGATTTCCTCTAATTTATCTTTATCAAACACATTCGCTTCTTTTTTTATTGCATAGCGAGTAACTTCTTTCGCTTTTTCTCCATAATTACTAGCGATTCGTTTTGCCCATTCATCGTCTCTTGGCACCATAATTATAAAGTCATTGCTACAGCTTTCTGGTTTATACATCACAAGTTCATCATTTGGTTTACCAGCAAAAAAACAGAAATCAGCTAAGATAGCCATTGCAGATTGTGGTTCATTCAAATCATCTACATATATTTCTCCCATTACGTTTTGTAGGCAAGACCATATTGAAGTCTCTTGCCAGTCTCCAAAGATTTTCTCTGCCTTTTTTGTATCATCTAGTTTAAATATCATCTTTCTACTACCTCCGATTTCAATATAATTTCCTACAAAAATCTGTTTTTTATTATATTATCATAATGTTATACTAACATCAACTTGTTAACTGAAAACTCTTTTTCTAATATTAAAATAACGCTAATATTCTTTATCTTCCATATAGCAACGACATGTATACACCTCTCTTTTTATACGACACAAAAGATAAAAAGTTATTTATTAACAACATAATTCAGCTCTTTAATGCAAAAAAGCACTAGTAAATGCAAAAAAAATTTGTTAAACTATATCTGACAATGTAAAATTATTAATATCAAGCATTTAATGCTTCTGTTAGTAGTATACAATGTAAGAAGAAAGGTAGGGTATTTTATATGGAGTATAATGAAGAACACTTTAAAAGAGGTGCTAACTTAAAAGCCATGAGTGTATGGCTGATTTTATGTATTGTTTTATCTGGTGCATACGCACTAGAAATTGTAAAAGGTCTGCGTACTATAGACTACTATATTACATTTTTATTAGTTTGTTGGGTTCCTTTTTCTGTTGGTTTGGCAGTTTTGAAGTTAAAAGGTAGCGCATCTGACATTTACAAAGATATTGTTGGTTTTGGATATGGTATATTCTATGTATTCGTTATTATGACTACGACATCACCATTAGCTTTTGTATACATATTACCACTTACAAGTATGCTTATCTTATATAAAGATAGAAATTTTATCCTTCGATGTGGTATCGCCAATATTCTGCTTTTAATAGCAAGTACCGTTAGAAGCATCTCTGTTGGTCTAAATTCTGCATCCGATATCACTTCCTATGAGATACAATTTGCTTGTATTGTATTGTGCTATATCGGATATATCTTATCAATTAACCATCTAAATGCTTCTGATGGTGCTATGTTAGGATCTGTAAAAGATAATTTAAACAAGGTTGTTACTACAATTGAAGCAGTAAAAGATGCTAGTAATTCCATCGTAGATGGTATGGCATCTGTACGTGAATTAGCCGATGAGAATATCGAAAGTGCTAATTCTGTAGTACATTGTATGGATGACTTAACAAGCAATAATATGTCTTTGCAAGACAGTACGTACTCGTCACTTAACTTAACAGAAACAATCAATGCACAAGTACAAAATGTTGCTGCATTAATTAGTCATATGGTAGAGTTAGTAAACGAATCAACTTCTCATGCTAAAACTAGTTCTGATGAACTTTCCGATGTTGTTAAATCTACTAATGATATGGCTATTTTATCTTCTGAAGTAGAAAAAGTTTTGAATGATTTTAAATCTGAGTTTGACTCTATGAAAGAAGAAGCAAAAACAATTGAGAGTATTACCTCCCAGACAAACCTTCTTGCGTTAAATGCATCAATTGAAGCTGCACGTGCTGGTGAAGCTGGAAAAGGGTTTGCTGTTGTTGCAGATGAAATCAGAAATTTAAGTCTTGGAACACAAACTTCATCTAACAGCATATTTGAAGCACTACAACACTTAGAACAAACTTCAGATAAGATGACAAAATCAATCTCTATGATTTTAGAGAATATAAATGTAACGCTAAAAAAAGTTATGCAAGTTGATGAAAGTGTGGATAAAATCACTCAAGATTCCTCTCAAATGAGAAGCAATATTCAAGTTATTGACAGTGCAATGCAAGAAGTTAGTGAATCGAATTCAAACATGGTTACTAATATGCAAGCAGTATCTCGTGTCATGGATGTAATGACAGAAAGTATCCAACATTCCGATCAAACTACAAGAATTATGGTTGAGAAATATGGTGAAACTTCCGAAAACATTCTTGGTATCGAAAAAGTTGTCGCTTCTTTAATGGAAGAACTTGGCGATCATGGATTTATGGGCTTAAAAGATATTAAAGTTGGAATGCTTGCCTCTGCATTCATTGGAGGAATTGAACGTAAGATAGAGATTGTTAAATGTTTAAAAGATTCTATTATATTTAAATTAGCTCAAGGAAATAACGATGCAATTTCAACAAAAACTTATCACACTTGTGATTTCCAAATTATTGTAGAAAATATTCTATACAAATGGGATAATGCAGCACTCTCTTCTCAACATCACATGAAGGGCGAACAGCTCTACAATATTGTTTTAGATAGAAACCCACAAATTGTTAATCGTAGAAAATATCCAAGAATGCCGATTACAAACGATTGTCAAATCACATTACAAAACGATGAACAGACATACCACGGAAAAATGGTTAACTTATCTGCTGGTGGTTTTGCATTCAGAGTGAAAGATCATGAATTTGCTAATTCAAGAGGACAAGTTGTCAGCTTACATATCGATGGATTTGACTTACTTAAAGATATGAACCTAGATGCAAAGATAATTCGTACTAACTTTGACAGAGGTATCTATATACTCGGTTGTAGACTTTTAGAAGATGATCTTACAATTTTAGATTATGTAAACAGACATTATAAGGAATCTTAAAAACAGAACAACGGACACACAGATTTTAATCTGTGTGTCCGTCGTTTTAATATCTTATTCTTGGACTTTTAATTATGACGACGATGCCAACAATTCATTTATAGTATTTATGAATTCTCTTACATCTTCAAAATCAGACACCTTCATCTTTAATTCCATCTGACCATGACATACTATCTTTTTCCTTCCATTAAAGTTATATGATGTCTTAACTACACAAGGTGAACAACCCACACATTCATTCAAATTATCAAACATTCTTTGAGCCAACAGCAAGTCTTTCTTTGCAAGTTCATTCAATGTTTCCTCCATCATATCAGCTTTTCTATGCCAAAATTCAGGTTTACAATTTGTAAGGATATACCACTGCAATTCATGATGCATGGTATCATAACTTGGAAGAATTCCATATGAAAATCCATAGTCAGACGCTACATACGTAATTTTATTCCCATGTTTTTCAATCTGACGTTTGAATTTCATTGGTTTTAAGGATTTAAGAAATCCATCCATTTTGACAACCTCAGCTTTTATATCCACTGGTAAATTTAGTGTACACGATTCAAACGTGTGTTTTATTACTTCTTTCTCATCTATTTCTTTGGTTTGTTCCTTAACAGTTAATAAATCATCACTATGTACAATATTTGCTGTATCTTCAAATTCCCTCACCGACACAGTCTTTATATATACTTCCGTTCGTTTATCACATGCTATTTTTAATTCAAACCCGTCTTCATTCATTTCTTTAAACAAACTTGATTTCATATATTTTTCTTTTTTACTATAATACCGCTCTTCACCATTAATTAAAATCTGCATTTCCTTCAAGTCATAAATAATGGAGATATTAACAAACTCATTCATTGGAATATAATTATCAAAACTCCTTGGCTTACTATTCGGTTCAACAATATCATCCATTCTTCTATTATCCGACCATGGTGTTCCAAAATTAAGATGGCCATTACCGAAGAACACATATAGACCAGGAGTATCAATTTTCACCATCAAATCAACTCGCAACGGCAGTTTAAAAAATTTTTTTATGTAAATGTAGGAATCTCTTTTCAATTCAGGACTATTGAATCTTGTTGTCATCGTTTTCCTTGTTGTTGTCATATATAATAGATTATCTTTATATTCTGTTAAAACGTTTCCTTTTGACTCAAATAACTCAAGGTTAATATTTCCCATGAATTTCCCCCTTAACTCGTTTTGTAGATAACGTTATTTTGAATGTTCAAACCATTCTTGCGCCAATATACCATACTCATAGGTATCTGACCAAATTGGATTATCTTCTTTATCTTTCTTAAAATAAATATTTTGAATCAAGTGTCCTTCTCGACGTAATCCCAATCTCTCAAGTAATTTCCAAGAAGATTGATTGTGAGGATTACACATTGCTATTACCCGTCTCGCATTGTTGTTTTTTAGTATATCATCAATTAAAAATGCTGCTGCCTCTGTAGCATAGCCATTTCCTTGATACTCTGGATTGAAAACATATCCAAGTTCCCATGTATCGAAGTCTTGCTTTGCTAAATATATATTTCCAATCAATTTATTTGTTTCTTTTAAACAAACCGCCCAAAATGCTTCATCAGTAGAGCGATTAATCGCCTCTTGTTTACATTCTTCTTCTGAATATACATCATAAGGTTCGTATCTTACTACTTCATCTTGGGATAAATAGTCGTATAAATCCTTCCAATCCTCTGGCGTAAATCTTCTCATTATTAGTCTTTCTGATTCCATATCTCATTTTCCCTCTTACTGCTTTCTTGATTTAAGATTTGCTACTTCCAAGGTCGTTTCTTTCCTGTCCAGCCTTTCTCTTTCCAGTAATGGCTATCTGTTTCTAAAGCACCTTTTCTCTGAACTAGATGCATAACAAAAAACAATCCTCTTGTTTTAATCCCTGGTTTTACTTTTCCATTCCTTCTTTTTATCTGCTTTGCCAATGCTGTCGTTTTCCGGTCGATTTTTCCTTTGACTTTATCACTCACGTCTTTATAAGAAGTTGAATATACAGCTACTCCATATTTATAAACTTTCGCTACTCCCCAGAAAAACATACTGTGTGCCATATCCTTGTTAGTAGATTTCATTCCACCACCTGCTGCCGTGGAGATGCAAACTGCCTGCTTTGTAAACATGCTCCCTTCAGGGCGATGCACCAACCATCGATATCCATAGTGGTCTAAGAATGCTTTCATTG
>NZ_JAVBNS010000252.1:0-39010 GCF_031551385.1 Anaerosporobacter sp. | reverse complement strand
CTTTCGATGTTTGTCAACAATAATTTTATTTATTTTTCGAATTGCTTCAATTCTTAATTATTTCAGAATTGTTTATTCATTTAGTACAGTTCTTCAACCGACTTGGTCTAGTATAGCAGACATAAAAGCATTTGTAAAGGGCTTTTTCGATAAAGTTTTCTTTTATTTCTGCCATGTATAATTCAACATAAATATGTTACCCTTTTTATGTTATAATATTCATGCTATAGTAAAATTCAGCAGAATATAAAACCACTAATAAAAAACAGCTTTGTGCCGCATGCCAAGAAAGTCCATTAAAGCACTCTCTTCGCATATGGTACAAAGCTAAATTATTATAAGAAACTATGTATTTTATTATTGCAATACATTGCGTACACGATCTAATGTTCCAGATAATGTATCTACTGATTTCTTAGCATCTTCTGTAATATCTCTTTGATATGCAACTTCATGTTCTACACTATGTGCTGCATCATTTGACGCATAAGCTGCATCAAGAATCTTTTTGAATACTTCATCTACACTATCAGCCATAGAATTCTGTATATCAACAATTTCTAAAATCTTATTCATATCGCTTCCCATACTTTCATTAAAGGAAACTACAGATTTCATTGTATCAGAGATTTCTTTTGATGCTTTTGCTGATTGTGCTGCTAATTGGTTTACTTGGTTTGCAACTACTGCAAATCCACGTCCATGTTCCCCTGCACGTGCAGCCTCAATTGACGCATTTAATGATAGCATATTTGTTTTGTTTGAAATACCAGCAATTACATTTGCAAATCCCATAATCATAGAAGTCATCTTTTCCATATCTTCCATGTTCTTTGTTGCTACAGAAACCGCTTGTGTTAATAAAGTAATCTTTTCTGACAATTCTTTAATGCTTTCCATACCTTCTTTAACAAGATTTAACGAAGTATCCGCACTATTAATAGAATCAAAAGCGTTTTGCTCCACCTTTTGTTGTGACGCATACAGATTATTCATCACAGTCACCATATTTTCCAAATGAGCACTTTGTTTACTTGTTATTTCTTTTAGTTCTCTTACAACTCCTCGATTTTGATCTTCACCCATAATTCTATCTCCTTTCATCCCTTACACTCTCTATTATAAAAACTGTAATAAATCTCTTAACGTTTTTATACCAATAAGTTTTATTCCTTTGATTTCAATCAGTTCTTTATTCACTTGCGGAAGGATACATGTCTCATAACCCATTTTCCTGGCTTCAATTACTCGTTGCTCTGCTTGGCTTACACTTCTTACCTCACCTGTTAAACCAACCTCGCCAAAAGCAATTGTTTTCCCATCAAGTGGACGATTCTTATAGCTAGACATAATCGCTAATATTATAGACATATCTAACGCTGGTTCATTAATTCTCATACCTCCAGCAACATTAACATATGCATCGCAACTAGCCAATTGCAATCCTAAACGTTTCTCAACTACCGCCAAAAGAAGATTTACACGGTTATAGTCCGTTCCTGCTGCTGTTCTTCTAGGCATATTGAAATTGGTTTGACAAACAAGCGCCTGTACTTCAACCATAATCGGTCTTGTTCCTTCTATTGCGCATGTTACGATTGAACCCGACTCTCCATCAGGTCTGCCCTGCAACATATACTCAGACGGATTCGTAACTTCTACAAGTCCAATATTGCGCATTTCAAAAACGCCAATTTCATTCGTTGATCCAAAACGATTCTTTACCGCTCTTAATATACGATAGGATGCATGATTATCTCCTTCAAAGTATAACACAGTATCTACCATATGTTCAAGTACTCTTGGTCCAGCAACTACTCCTTCTTTTGTCACATGTCCTACAATAAAGATAGAAATTCCTAGTCCTTTTGCTATCTGCATCAAGCTATTCGTTGTTTCCCTAACTTGACTTACACTTCCTGGTGCTGAACTTATGTCCTCACGAAACATCGTTTGTATCGAGTCTATGATAACTACATCTGGCATTATCTTCCTAACTGTCTCTTCAATCAAGTCAAGGTTTGTCTCACTTAACAGAAGCAATTCACCTTCTACATAATTCAATCGACTAGCACGCATCTTGATTTGCTTCAACGACTCCTCACCAGAGATATAGAGCACACTTTTTTGCTTGGACGCTAACTCATTACACATCTGTAACAATAGAGTTGATTTCCCAATACCAGGATCTCCCCCCACTAACACTAACGAGCCAATAACAATTCCTCCACCAAGTACACGGTCTAACTCACCAATACTCGTACTGATTCGTTCATCCGCATCGCAGTTAACATTACTTATCTTCGTCGGCTCAACCTGTATTCTACGATCCTTACTTACCCCAGTCACTTTCTTAGCTACGGGTTCTTCCACAAAAGTGTTCCACTCTTTGCAACCTGGACATTGACCAACCCATTTTGCGGATTCATGACCACACTCTTTGCAATAAAATACATTCTTTACTTTTGCCATTCCTACTATCCTTTTACATAATTTCTAAAACGTATTGCCAAAATATGTATTGCATTAAATGAAATAAAGGGAGCTCAAATTCCTACTCATTGGATATTAAGCTCCCATCTATTCATTCACATTATATCAAGGCAGTCTATAATTTAATAACCTTAACCTTTGATTGTTTTCCATTACTTATCTCAGCACTTACAACTAATTTTCCACCTAGATTTGTTTTCATCTTACCAACGTTTATATCATCAACGAAAACTTTGTACTCTTTCTCAGGCTCTAACTCCAATGTAATTTGTATATCTTCAGAACCTTCTACTGTGAAATAAACATCCTTATCCGTTGCATTAAATGAAAATACTGAAGTACCAGGTACTGACTCATACACGAATAAACCGTTCTTTTCAAGTTTTGTTATCTCCTTGAAAGTTTTTACTTTATACAAATCTCCATTATGCTCAAAATCTGAAACTTTTGACTTTTGATCTAATGTATAATCACCAAAACTAATTGTCCCATCATTTTCTCTGCGAATTAATTCTTCAACTACTGCCATTACAGAACCCTCCATTTTTATACAGTACATCAATTTGTAACTCTTCTTGACATGTAATTCCCTATTTCGGTATACACTCCACAAATTATCTTTTGTACTGTAATTATCATTGTAACAAAAAGAACATTATCCTATATCGTTACTTTTCTTTAATATAATCACATTATATAATAATCGACAACTTTTTACTAGTGAATCTTTCATGATTTTTATTAAATATCTATTAAGATATCTTTTTTTCCACTATTGCATCTGAAATACTATATTCTTGTCGACAACATCAATGCACACATGATTTCCAGTGCTTACTTTTTGTTCCAAAATCTCTTCCGCTAGCTTGTCTTCAATATTTGTTTGTATTGATCTTCTCAATGGACGAGCTCCATAATTCTTATCAAATCCAGCATCTGCAATAAACTCAATTGTTGCTTCCGTGAATGTAAGATCCATCTCAAGCTGTAGCTTTGTTCGCTTTGCAATCGTCTGTAACATAATACGAACAATATCTTTAATATTATCTTTTGTTAAGGAATGGAATACAATAATCTCATCAATACGATTGATGAATTCTGGTTTAAAGAGTCTCTTAACCTCCTCCATAACCCCTTCTTTCATCTTCTTATAGTTTTCCTTCTCATCTACTTGTGTTGTAAATCCAAGTTGCTTTGGTGCAATGATACGACCTGCTCCTGCATTTGAAGTCATAATAATAATTGTATTTTTAAAGCTTATCTTTCTTCCTTGTGCATCTGTAATATGTCCATCGTCTAATACCTGTAATAGAATATTGAATACATCTGGATGTGCTTTTTCAATTTCATCAAAAAGAATTACACTGTATGGATTTTGACGTACTTTCTCACTTAACTGACCACCTTCATCATATCCAACATATCCAGGAGGTGAACCAATAAGTTTTGATACGCTATGTTTCTCCATGTATTCCGACATATCAACACGAATCATAGCATTTTCATTGCCAAACATCGCCTCTGACAATGCTTTTGACAACTCTGTTTTACCAACCCCTGTTGGTCCTAAGAATAGGAATGAGCCAATTGGACGATTTGGGTCTTTTAAACCAACACGACCTCTACGTATCGCTTTAGAAACAGCGGTAACAGCTTCCTCTTGTCCAATTACCCTCTCATGTAGGATATTCTCAAGATTGCGTAAACGGCTGCTCTCTTCCTCTTCTAATTTACTAACTGGTATCTTCGTCCAACCAGAGATAATATCTGCAATTTCAGTTGGAGACACTATCATCTCTTTCTCTGTCTTCTCTTTCTCATGTTGCAGATGCAGTCTATTTAATTCTTCTACATTTTTTGTTTGTTGTTTTTTGATATCTCCGGCCTTTTCATAAGCTTCATTCTTAATTGCTTGCTCTTTCTCTTCCTCTAAGCGCTCATTCTCTTCTTCAAGTTTCTTAATATCTGGACTTGTAATATAGGCGCTTAATCGTACTTTTGATGATGCTTCATCAATTACATCAATTGCCTTATCAGGAAGATATCGATCATTAATATATCGATTTGACATACGTACTGCTGCCACTAACGCATCATCTGTAATTCTAACTTGATGATGAACTTCATATCGATCACGTAAGCCCTTTAGAATAAGAATTGTTTCATCTTCTGAAGGTTCTTCAATAACTACTGGTTGGAATCGTCTCTCTAACGCAGCATCTTTTTCAATATATTTGCGGTATTCTTCTCTTGTTGTTGCTCCGATTAATTGAATCTCACCTCGTGCTAATGATGGCTTCAATATATTCGATGCATCAATTGCTCCTTCTGCTCCGCCTGCTCCGATTATTGTATGAATCTCATCAATAAACAATAAGATGTTACCATCATTCATTACTTCCTGAATCACTTTTTTAATTCGCTCTTCAAACTCGCCTCGGTACTTTGAACCTGCAACCATACCGCTCAAATCAAGAGTTAATACTCTCTTATCCTTAATTGTCTCTGGAATATTACCTTCTACTATTTTTTGCGCTAGGCCCTCTGCAATCGCAGTTTTACCTACACCTGGTTCTCCTACTAGACATGGATTATTCTTTGTTCTTCTACTAAGAATCTGTACAACTCTTTGAATCTCTTCTTCTCTTCCAATAACAGGGTCAAGTTTTCCCTCTCTTGCATATGCTGTTAAATCCCTACTATATTGATCCAATGTCTGCGTAGATGATTTTCCTTTTGATTTATTCTTGTTTGCAGCATATTCACTCTTAGCAGCATTACTGTCTTGACCAATCGCTGTTAAGATATCGATATATAATTTCTGAATGTTTACACCTAATGTATTCATAAGACGTACTGCAATACAATCCGTCTCTTTTAATAACGATATCAGAATATGTTCTGTTCCTGTACTTTGAGATTTAAGGCGTAGTGCTTCCCTGTGACTTTGATCTATAATACGTTTTGCTCTAGGCGTAAAACTTCCGGCATCTAGTACCTCTACACTTGAATTTGGAGCAATCAGTTGATTTACTAAATCTATTATCTTTCTTTCATCTACTCCATTCTCTTCTAAAACTTTAGATGCTACACCATCAGCCTTAATAAGACCAATTAATAAATGTTCTGTTCCTATATAACTATGCATTAAACGATATGCTGAATCTGCTGCAACTTGCAACGCTTCATTTGCATTTACTGTGAATCGATCGTTCATTCTGTCCATTCCTTTCACTGTGATTTTTCAGTTACTTTCTCTATTACAAATCAAGTAACTCAGGCAAACTTTCATTCAAATATTTCGCCCTAGCTCTTTCTCTTTCCTTCGTTCCTGCATTTTTACCTAACATTTTCTGTAGGTTTGCAGGCTGAATTGCCATCATTAGCTTATAAAAAGATGGTGCTTCTTCACTTTCTATCATTTGAGAATCGTATCCAAACTTGATTTGAGCTAACAGCATCATTGCATCCGCCGTTGATATCTGCTTTGCATAGCGCAAAACTCCATAAGAACGATATACTTGATCCTCATATTTATCAAAATTTGTCTCTAATAAATATTCTCTTCTTCTGCATTCCTGCTTTATAATTTGATCTACGATTGAAATTAAATTCTGAATTATATCACTTTCTGACATACCAAGGGTTTTACTATTGGATACTTGATAGATATACGCAATATTTTTGTTTCCCTCACCATATACTCCACGAATAGAAACTCCGTATTTACTTACTTCATCAATTAGTTTTTCTATCTTGCCTGATGTACCAAGTGCTGGAAGGTACAGCATAATAGATGCTCGTAATCCTGTACCTACATTTGTTGGACTACTCGTTAGATAACCGAGTTTATCATCAAAGGCATATTGAAGTTTATCTGATATCAGATTATCAATTTCATTTACTTTCTCAAGTAATGGTAGCAGATTCAGTCCACCACTTATCGCCTGTATGCGGATATGATCGTCTTCATTCAACATCAGACTTACACTCTCATCTTCTGTCATAACAACCGCCGCATGTTGCTTCTTCTGCGCTAGCTTTTTCGTTATAATATGTCTCTCAACCAAAGCTTCTTTCTCTATTTCATTTGCTTTTGTTATATCATAATAATAATACTTTCCTATTATATCTTCAAGCGTTGTCTTCTCTTCATCTAAACGACTATACACATCTTCACATAATTGCTCCGCTTGTTCGAAGGTAAGTTTTGGAGAGAATGGATACTTAGCAAAATTTCTTGCAAGACGAATTCTACTAGAAATCACAACATCGCTTTGTCTGCTTTTCTCTTCATACCATTTAAGCATTGTTGATTTCCTCCCTGTTTAATTCCTTCTTTCTATTCTCTTGTTCCTTTAACTCTTTAATTTCATCGCGCAGTTTTGCTGCTTCCTCAAATTCTTCTTTTTCAATTGCTTCTTGTAAAAGAATAGCTTTCTTCTCTATTTCCGTTAATTCATTGATAATCTTCTTCATTGAGGATACATAACCTCTAGGTTGTTTTCCAACATGAACGTCTGCGCCATGTATACTTTTCAAACTTCTTGATAATATCTTTTGAAAATGTTTATAGCAGTCAGCACATCCAAACATCCCTTGCTGCAAGAATTGATCATATGTCATCTTACAACTCTCACAATGAACTACTTCCTCTTTGTTTTTTTCCTTATTTTCCGTTTCTTCTTTTGTATCTGTTTTTACATTTGATTTTGAATCCGATGCGCCTCTATAACTTCCAAGTATACTTGATAATATATCCCCTACAGAAACATCTTTATTTATAAATGTTGAATTCATATGAAAGCGAGTACATTCCGCTGCACATTCCTCACATAAATGCTGTTCTTTCATTTCTCCATTTACAACTTCTGTATAATAAATCTTCGCATCTCTTTTTTTACATCTATCACATAACATACTATTTGCCTCCTTGATGCGACACTTCAAAACTAGACGAATAATAAAATACAATCTAAATCATTACAGAAATTCATCAAATATTCGATCTACTGCTTCATGAACTTCCTCTCTTGTAATGTCTTTACAGTATGCCTCTGCCAAAATCACTTGCATAACATTCATCATATCCATCATTGCTTTGCATTTGTCTACTTCTACCGAAATAACAGCACCTTTTCTTCGATCTAGTTTTAGATAGCCTTCTTGTTTTAATATAGTATATGCTTTGTTCACGGTGTGCATGTTAATTCCTATATTTTCTGCTAATTCTCTTACCGATGGTAGGTTATCCCCTTCCTTGAATTCAGCATTTGCTATTCCTAGTATAATCTGATTTCTTAACTGAATATATATTGCTTCTTCACTATTAAAATCAATACGTACAATCACATGTATCACCTTCTTTTAGTTATATCTGTTATACTGCTAGTATAACAGATATATGATCATTGTCAAGTGGTATAATCAAGCAAAGAGTAGTACACTTTGTTGTTATCTCAAGTATACTACTCTTTCATTATCTAAAAGAATTCATCATCTTTTACTCCACGTAATTTAACTAATAATCGAATTATAATTAATGTAGCAATTAGTGTAATTACGCAACTTACAGCCGCGAGAATCTTCATATTCTCTAGCTTTTTCGCATATTCATCCTTTGTCACCTTATTTGCTGATTTTATAGCTGCTTGGACATCTGATGTATCATATCTTTGTACGGTATTCTCAAGTTTATCGTAACGATAGAACTGTGCCTCACCATCGCCTTTCTTCATGTATAACAATACCCAGTCCGAAACAGCTCCACCAACTGGCTCATATGCAGTTAATGTAATGTTTTGCAATTTCATTGTTGTTTCTTCATAACCATCTGGAATCATTGTCTCATCTTCTAATGGTACAATTTCATATCCATAGGAAAAACGCAATGTAATCCCATCTTCTTCTGTTACCAGATATCCATCTGCTTCTAATACATCATCTTTAACATCTGTATTATCCTCTTCTGGCATATCGTCTTTTGGTTCTTCTGGAATATCATTTCTTTCATCTTGTCTATTATCATTTGGATTTGCCGAATCACCCTTTTTAGTAACTACAATGGTATACGTCTTTTGGTCACCAGAAGGTGCTGTTACTATTATATTCACTTCATTCGGACCTGATTGTAAATTCGTATTACCCATTGTCTTTACTTTAGCATCACCATCTTGCGCCATTGCACTAATTACAAGTTCCTTTACATCACTTTCCACTTCTGCTGTATACTTTGTTGTTTTTGCAGTAAATTCTGGCGATAATACACCTGGACTTATTCGTAATGAGTATAACTTTGCATTGTTCGATACTTTCTCATCAGTTCCAATACTAATTGATAAGCGATTACTTGACACCGACATCTCTGCGGAATCTTCGTATGTGTATACATACGCTTGATCCATTGTCTCAATTTGCGCATTTCCTTGTTCAATCGCCTTGAATTGTAATATATATTTACGACTCTTAACAATATTCTCTGGGTTCATATCCGAGATACGAAGGATTCCGTCGCTTCCGCTTACTAAACTTCCTCCACTTATGAATTCTAGCTTTTTCTCATCATAGGTAAGAAATGTTTCAAATCCTCCAATATCATCTGTCGCTTCTACCTTAACAATAACATTAAATGTATCATTTAGCTTAATATCTGTTTCCTTCAGTGTCATTGATACAGTCGCACTTGCTGCTTTTATCCCTACGCTTGGTATCATGTTTACGAATAAACATAGGAGTAACAGATATCGTAGTACTGCCTTCTTTCTTTGCTTCATTCGCTTCTCCCCTTTTTATTCAGACATACGTATTACATTGAGTCTGTACTCTCGTTTATCACCATTTTCAGCAATTACGGATACGACAATTTCATTGCTACCTACATTCAGTGGTATACTTCCCGCGCCATATATGCTTGCTTTCTTATTCGCTGCTGTTGCTGTCACCACAATTGAACTTGTATTTACATCAACAATTAATCCATATGTCTGCTCTGCAGAAGAATCGAATGTTGGTGTAATTGTAAACCCTTCTACTGCAAATGTTTTCAGCCAGTTATTCGGACTAAGTTGATCTGCTGGTATCGCCGCTGGTGAACTTGGCATATTAAGAAATACTGGTATAGAGAACACAATTGGCACACTTGCCATACTGCTATATGCTGCAAATGTCTTTGCTGACTCTGATTCCGCCGCCTGAACATTCGCCATATATTGATGAGAATATGTTGACGTTGCTGTCATATTGAATTTCTCAAGATATATTGTATTCTGTCCTCTTTTAATATATGTAGCTCCAATTACATATGCGCCTCCAACAATAGAACGATATGGATTTGTCCAAGGAATAAGGTATAATGCATTATTCGCAGCACTTGTTGTTCCATTTTGCGCATATTTTAATCCATTTGCAATTGCTCCACCTGCTGCCGTACTATGTGTCGCTCCAATGTTATAATAATTATATAGTCCTTCATAACCACTTACCGTACCTGTTACACTTGAACTAAATGTTTTGCTTGATGTCACAACTTCTTGTTTTACTCTTGATGCCAAGTGATATGGGCTAACCCCTGAATATTTTGCTGCATCTATAAATGTTTCTGCATATGTCTTTGTTTGCGTCACACCATTTTCATCTACATAGTTATAGCTTGCTCCAGCCATAGGACTTCCGCTTAATATGCTATTTAAGCCGCTTAATGTTTGATACTCGTCTTGATAAGATAATAGTTCAAACTGAAATACCCCTTGTGGATTCAAGAAATTTCTTGGATCCATATAGTATGCTGTAATCTCTTTTGATGCCGTTACCCAAGTAGAGCCATCGAATACTACAAATGTATCCGTTGCCCACTTATATGCTCCTGCTTCCATTGACTTCCACGAGATATTCTTACTGTTTGGAATAAGGTTTTTACCAACTGTACTTTCTTGAGAAACTGCTGTATTCCAATCAAGTCCTGTATGATTTGCGACAAATTGCCAATGTGGATATTGGCTATGTAATGTTCTCAGATAAGACTTATAACTTTCTGGGAAGCCTTGTGTTACTAACATCTGCTCGAATTCTTCATCTGACAATGGTTCAGATGGTGTTACCTCTGTTGGATCATCCACAGGGTCAACTACTGGTTCTTCGGGTTCTACTGGTTCTACTGGTTTTTCTGGGTCTGTTTCCGAAGGGTCTGGAGTCGTATTTTTTTCGGAATCTAACTTAACATAATCGCCAGAGATATATCCTGTCATCGTCTTACCACCATATGTAAAGTCTACTTCATACCAAAACATTCCCGATACTTCTGTTACAGAAAATATACTTACTTTTGTACCTGTTGAAAGATAAACCTTCGTTCCTGCCGAATCAACTAACTGGTCTTTCGTCGTTCCCGCACCAATTCGAACTCTAAGGTTCGATGTTGTTACTACACCTGTATCAATTGGCGTTCTTTCCACTTTTGTTTCTGGAAGCGTAAATAAAACACTATTCGCTTCTATGTATCCTGTATATTTTTTCTTACTATATGTAAATTCCACTTGAAAATACTTTATTTCCTTCTTTGTTTCTTCTTTCTTAACCGTTATTTTTGTCTTGTTCGCTAATGATACTGTTTTATCCGATACTTTCAGATAGGTTGTACCACCTGCAGCTTTTCTTATCTTTATATTTGAAGTACTACTCACTTTAGCTGCTGCTGACTTCTTCAACGTTAATTGAATATAATCACTTAATACATATCCCTTTTTGGTTTTTCCATCCCATTTGAATGAAATGTAATACCATTTTTCTTTGTTTACGATTTTCTCTGATAAAACCGTAACCTTCGTTGCCTTTGTTAATGATACTTTCGTATTCGAAACTGCTAACTGCGTCGCTGTTCGAGAAGCTTTCGTTCTTACATTCAATTTCGATGCCGTTACCGTTGCCGCTAAATCCAGTGTTGCTGTAGCTGCCTGTATGTTCTTCTCTTTCGACAATAAGATACTAGATGGACACGCTATCACAATACACAAGAGTAACATTACTATCCTATGCCAGCCTTTTCTATTCATATGTAACTCCTTTCATAATGCCCCTAGAGTAATCTTTCGTACTCCATTCTTCCTTTTACGCTATAACAAATATATAGATATAAAAATACCGAATATCTATGGCATTTTCATGGCATTTTGTCAGATTAGAAAGAATAACCAATGAATAAATTTCCTGTATTGATAGCAAAAAACTGCACTATTAAGTATTACAAAAAACTCTGAGATTCCTATCTACATTCTCCCAATTTTTCTTCTACTCTAATAATACAGTTTTATCTTGTATACGCTTCAACGGATTGCTACGAATTTCATGCCTGCATGAAACGCATGACCTTTTGACCCTTGTATCAGCTTATGCTTCGTCGATTGCTTTACCGATATCATTTCTCATATATTTATTCGAGAAATCAATCCAATTTGTTGCTTCATATGCATTGGCTCTTGCTTCTTTTAATGTTGCACCCTTAGCTGTTACACCAAGAACACGTCCACCATTTGTTACAATGTCTTCTTCCACTTTCTTTGTTCCTGCATGGAATACATAGTAACCTTCTTTATCTTTAAAATTCTCAAATCCAGTAATTTTAATACCTTTATCATATTTCTCTGGATATCCTGCTGAAGCAAGAACAACACATACAGCAGCATTATCTTCGAATTGTAAATCGATTTCGTCTAATTTTCCATCAATACATGCATTCATTACTTCGATGATGTCATTCTTCATACGAGGTAATACTACTTGTGCTTCTGGATCACCAAATCTAGCATTATATTCTAACACTCTTGGGCCTTTTTCTGTTAACATCAAACCACAGAATAAAATTCCAACGAAGTCTCTTCCTTCTGCTTTCATGGCATCCATTGTTGCTTGGTATACATATTTTTCACAGAAATCTTCTACTTCTTTTGTATAGAATGGACTTGGAGAGAATGTTCCCATTCCACCAGTATTCAAACCTTGATCTCCATCTTTTGCACGTTTATGATCTTGTGCACTTGTCATAGGTTTGATATGTGTTCCATCACAGTATGCAAGTACAGATACCTCTCTACCTGTCATAAATTCTTCTACTACAAGTCTGTTTCCAGCACTTCCGAATTGCTTATCAAGCATAATAGCTTTTACGCCTTCTTTTGCTTCTTCGAATGTATTACAAATTAAAACACCTTTTCCAAGTGCTAATCCATCTGCCTTTAATACGATTGGATATTCGCTTGTTTCAAGATAAGTAATTGCTTCATCAGCGGAATCAAATGTTTCGTATCCTGCTGTTGGTATATTATATTTTTTCATTAAGTCTTTTGAAAATGCTTTTGAGCCTTCAATGATTGCTGCATTCTTTCTAGGTCCAAATACACGTAATCCTCTTGCTTCAAAAACATCTACAACACCTGCCACTAATGGGTCGTCCATACCGATAATTGTTAAATCGATTTTATTTTCTTCAGCAAAGTCTGCTAATTTTTCCAATTCCATTGCTTCAATGTTTACACATTCTGCAAGTTCTGCAATTCCTGCATTACCTGGTGCACAATAAATCTTCTCTACTTGTTTATTCTTTGATACAGAATTTGCAATTGCATGTTCTCTTCCGCCACTACCAACGATAAGTACTTTCATTGTTCAACCACCTTTTCTATTTTATTACTGCTTTACCATCTATAATTTCTACTTTACCTGCTGCAATCAAATCAATTGCATTCGGTAAAATCAACCATTCTGCCTGTTCCATAACTCTCTTTTGTAATATCTCTGCTGTATCACCTTGTTCTACTTCAACTGCTTTCTGTAATAGAATCGGTCCACTATCCACACCTGCATCTACAAAATGTACTGTCGCTCCAGTAACTTTCACTCCACGTTCAAGAACCGCTTCGTGTACTTTAAGTCCATACATTCCTGCTCCACAAAACGATGGGATTAATGATGGATGGATATTAATGATACGGTTTGGATATTCTTCTATTAATATCTCTGGAAGAATAACAAGATATCCTGCTAATACAACCAAGTCTACATCATATGCATTAATTCTCTCTACTAAGGCTTTATTAAAGTCTTCTCTCTTTTCAAAATCTTTTGGCGAAACACATTCTGCTGCAATTCCATGTTCCGCTGCTCTAGTTAGTGCATATGCATCTTTTTTATTACTTATAACTACTTCGATACTTGTATTTCGAATCGTACCATTTTCAACTTTATCTATAATTGCTTGAAGGTTTGTACCTCCACCAGAAACTAATACTGCAATTTTCATATGGTTCTCCTTGCTTGATTCGTATTCTATCAATAACTATCTAGGACTATATCCTTCAAGTTACCACCTTCCGAATAGTTACATTCAATAATCAATTAAGAAACTCTTTGCAAATGCAAGAGTTTCTTAATTATTAAATGCTTATTCTACTGTTATACCTTTATCGCCACTCTTAACTCCACCAACAACATATGCTTTCTCTCCAGCAGCTTCAATTAAACGAATTGCTTCATCTACTTGTGTTTGATCTACTGCTATCATCATACCAAGTCCCATGTTGTATGTATTATACATCATTTGCTCAGCAATTTCGCCGTCTTTTGCTAACATATCAAAGATTGGAGGGATTGGGTAGCTGTTCTTTTTAACAAATGCATGAACGCCTTCTGGAAGCATTCTTGGAATGTTTTCATAGAAACCACCACCTGTAATATGACTACATGCTTTCACAGTAACGCCACCATCTTTAAGTGAACGTAATGCTTTCACGTAAATCTTAGTTGGTGTTAATAATGTTTCTCCAAGTGTTGAACCAAGTGATTCATAGTAAGTATCTAATGCATCACGATTCATATTGAATACTTTTCTTACTAATGAGTATCCATTACTATGAATACCTGATGAAGAAATACCAATTAAAACATCTCCATCTTTTAGATTTTGTCCAGTAATAAGATCTTTCTTATCAACAATACCTACTGCAAAACCTGCTAAATCATACTCATCAACTGGATAGAAACCAGGCATCTCTGCTGTTTCACCACCGATTAATGCAGCATTTGATTGAACACATCCGTTTGCAACACCACTAACGATTGTTGCAATTCTTTCTGGTTCATTCTTGCCACATGCTATATAGTCAAGGAAGAATAATGGCTCACCACCTGCACATGCAATATCATTTACACACATTGCTACACAGTCGATACCGATTGTATCATGTTTATCAAGGATAAAAGCTAATTTTAATTTTGTTCCAACTCCGTCTGTTCCAGATACTAAAGTTGGTTCTTCCATACCTTTAAAACTAGCAAGTGAGAAAGCACCAGAAAATCCACCAATATTAGTAAGCACTTCGCTTCTCATTGTTTGTCCAATATGTTTCTTCATAAGTTCAACTGCTTTATATCCTGCTTCAATATCTACGCCAGCTTTTTTGTAATCCATTTTACGTTCCTCCTATTAATTCCAACGAATTTGTAAAGTTACTCGTTTTGTTTCTCATAAATTATCTTACCACACTTTTTGTTCTTTGTCCTTCTTTACACTGTATTATTTTCTTATGTTACTTATTAGGGGTATTAATAAAAATCCATATATCTATAAGGTGAACTACTTTTAGCTTTGTTTTCGTATTGTACTTACATCCTTTCTATTATTCACTCAATTCCCCATGTCTTGTCAAGAAGAAAACAAAAAAAAGAGGTGTCGAAACACCCCAATTCCTAAACCTCTTCTTGCAAAATATGCAACTCTGGTTTATAATCAAATTAGAAACCGACGGATATTAGCATGTCCAACGGTTGCAATCGGAAACTTATAAAGTTGTTAATTAAACGAAATCAACGGATTATAGGCTATCCTCTACGGCGAATAGAGGATAGCCTTTCCGTTTCCAGAAAGGACAACCGCAGACTATCCTCTTTGCTCTAATCTGACTTCTGATATTATATCATTTTAAGACGGATTTTACTAGTATATATTCTTGTATTTCACCTATGTGCCCTCAAGAAAAAAAGACTGCTCACATACTGATTTTTAATGTATTCCCTTTAGTATACTGTACCAACTTTTTTCATCAAGGTTTTTCTTAATTTTTTGATACACTAATCTTTTTAAGAATACATCTTCTTCCTATGCATCATACGATACGCCGTTGGCGTTAGACCAAAGGATTTGCGAAATACCTTTGTATAATAATTTCCGTTTGAGAAACCACATTTTCCAGAAATCTCTTCTACAGATAAATCTGTTGATACTAGTAGTGTAAGCGAATGGTCTAATCGCATATTTCTTAGATATTGCATCGGCGTAATACCTTTTTGCAAATGGAACTGCCTTGTTAGATGTGCTAATGACACACCTATCTCTATACACATTTCTGATAGATTCTTCTGAGTGGAAAAATTCTGTGCCATCCAGTCGGCTGCCTTATCAACACAACCTATATTCATACTATGGGCAGGTGTTTCTATATCTTGTAGAAACATAATTAGAAACTTGTATAGAGCTATGGAATTGTTATATTGTCCGTACTGTTTTCCGTTTTGTATTGCTTGGAATTCTTTCATTAGCATTTGAATGGAGAGACTGTTCTTACTTACGGATACTATGTTTCCATTCATTTTGCTTACATATTCATAATACTTTGTTGCGATTTCTCCATTAAAGTGAATATAGAAAAAATCCCATTCCTCGCCTTCTTCCTTACCAAGGTAATATCTACTTTCATGTGGAAATGGTATTAGGAATGCTTTTCCTGCTGTCAATTCTGTTGTTTCTTTGTTAATTTCTATATATCCTCTACCTTCTAGCGTATATTGCAGTAGATATCCATCATAGTCTTTCCGCTTTGCATTATTATAGTCATATTCCTCATCTTGTCGATGTTCAATTCCTAAATCGTAGATGTGTAGTAGATTTGTTGTAAAGGAATCTATATTTGCAAATCCATAACTTTCATATATCAAAATATTACCCCCTTATGCAGTAATAATCCTCTTTCTTTTATAAGAGTACCATAGATATAATAGAGTTAACAAGAGTTTTATAGGTAATTACGAAACTCAATTTATGTTGTGTATGCTTCTTGCTTCGCGTACATTAACACAAAACACGCGACACATCTAAGTACTTCTAGGTGTATACAGATAAAATATCCAAAAGGTACGGAAACGCCCTCGATTCGGCATCCTGCCTCAGCTCGGTCTGGCTCGGCATCCATGCCTCGCCTTCCTAGGTTGTACAGTATACACCAAGAAGTACTACAGATGTTTTGCTATCGTTTTTTAGTTAATGTACGCGAAGCAAGAAGCAGGCAAGTATATTGAGAGTTTCGCAATTACCTATTAACAATAGTTTTAAAAGAAAAGGAGCACAATTTATGAGTCAAATAGACAAAAACACATTTGCACTAACTCCACCTATGGGTTGGAATAGCTATGATTATTATGATACTACTGTTACAGAAGAGGATGTCAAAAAAAATGCTGACTTTATGGCAAAGCATATGAAATCTTCTGGTTGGGAATATATCGTTGTTGATATCGAATGGTACGCTTATAATGTAGGTTCTATGCGTGACAAATATCAATATATCCCATTTGAAAAAGTTGCTATGGATGAATATTCTCGTCTTCTTCCATGCCCTGACCGTTTTCCTTCTGCTGTTGACGGAAATGGCTTCAAACCATTAGCTGACTATGTACACAGTCTTGGTCTTAAATTTGGTATCCACATTATGCGTGGAATTCCTCGTGCTGCTGCTCATATGCATACGAAAGTTAAAGGGACAAGCGTTACTGCAAATGAAATCGCAGACCCTAGTTCTATCTGCTTCTGGAATCCAGATATGTACGGCGTAATTCCTAATCATCCTGCTTCACAAGAATACTATAATTCTTTATTCGAACTATATGCTGAATGGGGCATTGATTTTATCAAATGTGATGATATCTGCCGTATGGATATGCCTTCTGCAAAGCAAGAAATCGTTATGCTTCATGAAGCAATTAAACACTGCAATCGCCCTATGGTATTAAGTTTATCTCCAGGACCAGCTAAATTAGAGGAAGCTTGGCATTATGAACGTTACGCAAATATGTGGCGTATCACAGATGATTTCTGGGATCACTGGCCATTACTATTAAATATGTTCGAGCGTTGTGAACATTGGCAAAACCATGTTTCAACTGGTTGCTATCCTGACTGTGATATGATTCCTGTTGGCTCTCTTGCTAAAGGATTTAATGACGAGAGAATGACTAACTTCACAAAAGATGAACAGATTACTATGATGACACTTTGGTCAATCTTCCGTTCTCCAATGATGTTGGGTACAGAGCTTACTACTCTTGATTCTTGGACACTTGAGCTTCTTACTAACAAGAATGTAATGCACTTATTAAGTGGCAGTCATGGTGCAAAGCAACTTATGCGTGATGATAAACAAGCAGTTTGGCATTCTGAGGATATTGAAGAAAATGTTACGTATCTTGCTATCTTCAACTTTGAAGGCGAAAGAGAGATAGAATTGAATACAGAATGGTTAAACCTTGATTCTTCTATTGCTACAGAGCTTACAGAATTATGGATGAATGAAGTATTAACTTTAGAACCTAATTTCAGTGGTGTTGCTATTACTGTTCCTTTTCATGGTGCTAAGTTATATAAAGTAAGACAGAAGTAATTTTTATTTATATTACTGGTTTTATTCTGACTCTCACTTTATACTCTCACTAAAAAATGAATCACAATTGCATAGAAAGAGAGCTTTTTCTTTTGTATAAATGAAGTTACCATACTTAAAGCATGCCAAAGGAAAAGCTCTTATGCACTCTACAGGCATCACAGAGATACCTGTAGAAATCATGCACTTGTTTTTATTTTAATCAATTTTCAATGTATATTACTATTTTCATTTTTACATTAGCTATTATTACTTATACTCATATCCATTAATTGAAATTGATTCCAAATTATCAATGTTTAATATATCAAAAAAGGAAGTATTACGTATATATTTTCCTTCTTTACACATACTAGAATATCTTTCAGAGTTTTCTTCTACTAACCCCAATTCTTTTAATGTAGAATTGGTTCCATCTTTAAATTTTAATGTGATATCTGCAATTTTAATTTCTTTTTCAATCATGCTCATTGATGTTTCTTCCCCAATTCCTTCAATACGTAATCCAATCGGTGACATCATAATTTTTGTGATACTATTTATATCTTCTGTACTGTTCCAGATAAAACGAGTAAAGCTTTTACTTGTATCTAATTTAATAAGCTGATCTGATTCTAGTGTATCTGGTTCTAAAACCTTTTGATTAAATGTTACAAAAATATCTCCATCATTTTTGGGGAATACTGAATTATCATATCCATTATATAATTGATAAGAAAAACTTATCTTACGATATACTTTATAAGAGTTTGTTTCTTCCTCATAATTCATATGCGTCATAAAATAACTAATCCTATACTCATCCGTATCCGTTGTAAGAGCCATTTCAATTTGTTTTTCATTCAATATAGCTTTATTAATAAGATTTTTGTCTAGGGATTCTCCAGTTTCACTTTCTACAGAATAGACAAGTAACCCTATTCCTAATTCCTCATCACATAAATATTCTTCTATTTTAAATCGCAAACCATCTACTACGATTGTTTTTGAATCTGTAACAATACTATTTTGAATATCTGTGCTTTCAACATTTTTACCATGAAAGAAAGCATTAAATAGATATTCATTTTTACTAATTGCATAAACCGTTGTAGGTATCAATAATAAAATTACAACTATTGCTGCAATTTTAAAATATTTTTTTATTCCTATCGTCTTATTAGGAGATTCCTTTTGTTTACAAGATATAGACTCCATTCTTCTTCTTGTTTCTTCTAATTTTTCTTCTCTTAATTCAAAAGAATTCATTCCTGATTTATAATCTTCTTTAAGCATAGTCATATCCTCCTTCTATTAAAACCTTTTTTAATTTTTGTCTGGCTCTTGTTAATTGCGACGTAACTGTTGATTCTTTCATCTCTAACAAGCTGCTGATTTGCTTAATAGATAATTCCTCATAATAAAATAAATGAATCACTTTACGGTATTTTAGAGGAAGCTTCATTACTTCATTGAAAATCTGGTCAGTTTCTTCCTCCTGTGCCATATAGATATCCTCTAATGGAACTGTACGTTTAAAATATGCAGATCTATATATTCTTTTGCATTCATTTAATGTAACTTTTATTAGCCATGCCTTTCTATGCTCTTCTGTATCAAGCTCCTTTTCACTTTCCATATACTTCAAAAAAGTAGTTTGAAATACATCTTCCGCTAATTGTATGTTTTTTGTATAGGTAAGTGCTATTTTATACACCATATTTGAGTATAAGTACAATACTTCTTCTATTTCATTATTAGAACGTTCACTTATATTTGCCATATAAATACCTCCTTTCAAAAGTAATATCCCATAGGCTACCAAAATACTGCAACTAATTTTTACTTTTCACTTAAAAACTTAAAAATGAAACATAGCTACATAGAAAAAGAGCTTTTTCTTACGAAAAGAAAAGCTCTTATGCTTATTTTAGATAAACTTCCGTTTTGATATACGTTAATTAAATTACAAAAGCGAGTCATTTTTGAAGTGACTCGCTTTTGTTGTTTCCGAATATAAAAAAACAAGAATACTTTTATTGGTTAAGATACGCCTGATACTTAATTGCCTCAAGTTTCTCTGCCTTCTCAAGAACCATATCATTCAATCCATCTGCATATGTTCTCAAGCGTTCTCTTAATTCCAAATCTGCAGTTGCAAGAATCTTTGCTGCTAACAATCCAGCATTTAGAGCTCCATTAATTGCAACGGTTGCAACTGGAATACCTGGTGGCATCTGGCAAATTGAATATAAACTATCCACTCCACCAAGAGCTTTTGTCTGAACTGGAACACCAATAACAGGAAGAACTGTCATGGCAGCAGTCATACCCGGCAAATGCGCCGCTCCACCTGCTCCCGCTATAATAACTTCAATTCCTCTTCCTTCTGCATTCTTTGCATAATCAACCAAACGATCCGGTGTACGATGTGCTGAAACAATTGTTAATTCATATTCCACTTTTAATTCATCTAAAATCTCTGCTGCCTTACTCATAACTGGAAGGTCCGAATCACTTCCCATGATAATCCCTATCTTTGCCATATTATATCCCCTCATTCTATTATTTTAATAGGTAATTGTGACACTCCCCATATATTGAATACTTCTTGATTACTGTACGATAACAAAGAAGCTTAGACACATATAAAATAGAGTTTTGCAATTACTTAGGTTTAAGTGTCAAAAGTTATTAATAACCTTGACAATGAGCACAAGAGTATGTTTAAAAAATGCTCTTGGTAATTAATTATTCAATCATCAATTTATTTATCCTTGTGTATCAACAACGTAGACATGCAAAACTTCACTACCTACCCTTGCTTATTTGCTGGTGTACTCTAACGAAAAAATGATAGCGAAACGCCTATAGTACTTCTTAGTGTGTACATTCGTAACCTAGGAAGGCGAGGCATGGACGCCGAGCCAGCCTGAGCTGAGGCAGGATGCCGAATCGAAGGCGTTTCCGTAACCTTTCAATATCTATCCGTACACACTTAGAAGTTCTTAGAGGTGTAGCGTATTTTTTGTTAGAGGATATCAGCAAATAAGCTTCGAAAACGTATCAAAGTTTTGCATTATAAACATTATAGTACACAAGTTTAAAAGCTAATCTTCTCATGTGCAAAACGAACTGCTTCAAGCGCTTCCTCAATCGTAGATGCTGTCGCTGTTATATGTCCCATCTTGCGACCAACTGCAACTTTTTCTTTTCCATATAGATGAATCTTTACACCAGATTTTTGATATGCTTCTTCAAGACCTTGCACATTGGCATCTCCATTTGTTTGACCAATAACATTCTTCATCGCTGTTGGGCGAATAAGTGAGGTATCACCAAGTGGTTGTCCAAGAATCGCACGAATGTGATTCTCATATTGTGATGTAAAGCAACCTTCAATTGTATAATGACCTGAATTATGTGGTCTTGGTGCTAATTCATTAACTAGGATATGTCCATCTTTCTTTACGAACAATTCGATACAAAGCATTCCGCAACAACCAAATACTTCAATTGTCTTCTTTGCAATTTCCATTGCTTCTTCCGTACTTTCCTTAGAAATCACTGCTGGTACTGTTGTTTCATCAAGAATACTATTCACATGAACATTCTCAGCAACAGGGAACACTTTAATATCCCCATTTGCACTTCTACAAACAAGTATGGATACTTCCTTTTCAAAAGGAACGAATTCTTCTATCATCAATGGAAGTTTTCCAGCTCCAAGGCTTTCATAGGCACTTTCTACTTCTTCTCTTGTTTTGATGATAGCATTTCCTTTTCCATCATAGCCACCTGTACAAGTTTTTAAAATAATCGGATAACCGTATTTTTCACCAGCTTGTAATATTTCATCAACTCCATTTACACCAAAATAATCAGGCACTGGAATTTCATGCTTACGAAGCCAATCTTTTTGATTCAATTTATTCTGAATATGAAGTAACGTCTCACTTGATGGATATACTTTATGTCCTTGCTCTTCTAACAATTGCAATGCCTTAACATTGATATGTTCGAATTCATATGTTACTACATCTACACGCTCTGCTAATTGCTTGATTGCTTCCACATCATCAAATCCAGCAACAATATGCTCATCCGCAATACTATCTGCAGGGCAATTCTTTGTTGGGTCTAAAATCACGAAATAATAATCCAATCGTTTCGCATCAAGAATCATCATTTTTCCAAGTTGTCCGCCGCCAATTATACCTATTCTATGCATATCTATCCCTGTGCCTTTCATTCTTGTATCTGTTTATGAGTCAACCAATATTTTTCAAAGCCTTATAACAACTATTCCAGACTGTGTCCTTCCAGTCACGATTTTCTGAATAGTTACTCATTTTTTTCTCATTCTACGACAATTGTACTATCGCAAGATAGAGCCGTCAAGAATATAAAACCGAATGATACTTTAGAAATACTTATGTTATTTATAACTAGCGGCATGAAACAATCTTTTTATAGAGTAATTTTTGCTTTTACACGAATATCTTCACAAGAACTTCCCACACATATGTTATATTCTCCAGACTCTTGGACAAACGCTTTCTCCTCTACATTATAATAGGAAAATGCTTCTTCTCCAAGTGAGAATGTTACAATCTTAGATTCATTTGGTTCAAGCATAACTTTATCAAATGCTTTCAATTCTAACTCTGGACGTTCTACCTTGCTATCCACAGGAGATACATAGATTTGAACAACTTCTGCACCTTTACATTTGCCTGTGTTTGTAATTCGTACTTGCCCTGTTACTCCATTCGAATTATCTATCTTTAAATCATCATAAGTAAATGTGGTATAAGATAATCCATGACCGAAGCAGAACTGTGTAGGAACTTTCTTTGTAACATAATAACGGTATCCTACTTGGATTCCTTCTGTATGACGCACTTCCAAGTCTCCTGGGAATTCGCCAATGCAATGTGCTGGTGAATCGCTAATTGTAATTGGGAAAGACTCTGGTAATTTTCCAGAAGGATTTACATCACCAAATAATACTTTCGCAATTGCACTTCCCCCTTCCATTCCAGCATAAGAAGTCCAAACGATTGCTTTCGCATCCTTTTCCCATTGTCTCATCTCAACAGGTGAACCAGCTATCATTACAACAACTGCTTCTGGTTTTACTTCAAGAACTGCTTTGATTACTTCATCTTGTCCATAAGGAAGTACTAAATCATTACGGTCTCCTCCCTCTGTGTCGTAATCATGATTCAATCCGCCAATTATAATTACCTCATCAGCTTCTTTTGCCACACGAACTGCTTCTTCTAATAATTCTTTTGCCACTTGATTCTCAGATGCTTCTTCTACTTTTCCACTGCGATTTACAATATCCTCAAGGCTGCTTTCCTGCCAGTTCACATCGTTCTCATCCTTTTTAGGTTCAATATAGTAACCTGATGCATATGTGATTTCCGTATTTCCACCAAGTAACATATTGATTCCTAGCAATGGTGATATCTCATAGAGTGATTTAATTTCTGCACTTCCTCCACCATTACTGTGAATCATATCTCCGTTCTGCCCGATAACTGCAAGCTTCTTTACATTTTTACTAAGAGGAAGTCGATTGTTCTCATTCTTTAATAATACAACTCCCTCTTCTGCTGCCTTACGAATTACTTCCCTATGTTCAGGTGTATTATATGTTCCAGCTTTACGCTCGCCATCAAATACATGCATACGTTCCATCATCATAAGGATTCTACGCACTTTCGCATCAATTCTTTCTTCTGCTATCTCTCCACGTTTTACTGCTTCTAACAATGGATTTGCCATAAAATACTCATCAAAGTTATATGTTACTGACATCTCTATATCAAGGCTTGTCCCTGCTGCTTGTTTTGTGTCATGTACGCCACCCCAGTCAGAAACTACAACACCATCATATCCCCATTCTTCTCTAAGGATATCATCAAGTAAACATTTGCTATGGCAGCAGTGCTCTCCCTTATAACGGTTATATGCTCCCATAATAGAATAAGATTCCTCTACTGCTGCTTCAAACGCTGGAAGATACAGTTCACGAAAAGCACGATCATCAATAATCGCTTCTACCTCAAGACGTTTTGTCTCTTGACTATTCGCCGCAAAATGTTTCACGCATGCAGCTACATCCGATTCTTGTACGCCCTTAATTAGTGGCACAGCTAGTTCCTTAATTAAATAAGGGTCTTCACTCATATATTCAAAATTTCTACCACAAAGTGGACTACGTTTTATATTAATTCCAGGGGCTAAAATCATATCTTTTCCACGTCCCCTAGCTTCTTCCCCTAATACCTGTCCAACTTGATATGCCGCTTCACGATTCCAAGAAGATGCTAATGACGTATTACTTGGCAGATACGATACTGCATCATAAGACAAACCGATTGTCTTCCAATTCGCATTCTCAAAGTCATTACGCACTCCCATCGGTCCATCAGAAAATTTAAGCTCTGGTATCCCTAAACGTTCTACTCCTGCTGTTTTAAATAAACCATTTCCATGAATCATCCCAATTTTTTCTTCTAATGTTAATTGCTCTAATAGTGATTCTATATGACGTTCTTGTTCCATTGATAATTTCTTCATATTAACACCTATGCCCTTCTCTCATAATTCGTTCCTAATCGCTTGCCAACAATCATGTTAGCAACAGCTTTGTCATATTTTATCATACATGATACTTCTATATAAATATACCATCATTATTTCATATAAACCTCTCCACTTTTTAGAGGGGGGTGTTCAGCAAAATTGACAAACTATTATGTTAATTGTATAATAACTATAACTGTCTAAATGGTGCTATCGCAAGGTGTTTTTCATGAGTAACTATCATAAAAATGGATTTCGAAGCGCCTTAATAATAGTAAGGAGACTATCCGTGTCAGCACTACGAATTAATTTAAAAAAGAAATTTACATTAAAAATTAAGAATCAGCTTTATTCTGTGTATCTGTTCGGAATACTAATTCCTGTTACTCTCATTGGCTGTTATTTAATATTAAATACGCAGACACTTTTGAACCGTCACCATAACGCTCAAGTTAATTCTGATAATATACGTGTTCGAAGCATCATTCTTGATATTACTACTTCTGTAAAAAATATTGCGGATGAAGTTTTCTCCGATGAGCAACTACAAAGAATTCTTTCCAAATCATACTCTTCTTCATCAGAAGCGAAAGTAGCAATCGGTAATTACGACAAATTCAAAAAATATACTTCTCGGTATGCCGAACTATCAAGTATTACTCTATATACTATGAATGATACCATAGAAGATTATTCGAATTTCAAACAAGTTACACCTGAGATTCAGCGCTCAGATTGGTTTAAAGAGGCCTCTAACACAGCTAATTATCTCTGGCGTACACAAATGGTAACGGATTCCAAAGGTGCTAGTCCTACTAATGAGTTATCTTTTTCCTATCGTATTCCCATAACTCAAAGGGGTGATTATGCAATACTTGTTATAAATATCAGCAATAACAATTTGAAATCGCGTATTAATAACAACACGCTTAAAACGGTTATTACGGTAAATAATGATCCTATCTTCTACGGTAATGATAGAAATTTGAATGAAACACTTGATTTTCCTATTGATTACACACAAAAATATACTACTTACACAGGAAATTCTGTCTACAATGGCGAGGAAGTTCTTTTAGATTTATCCACATTAATACCTCTTCAAAGCCAAGACAAATTATATATTATAACAATTGACCCCAATGCAATCAAGGATACACGAAAAATTCTACTTATTTGTGTTGGAACACTATTATTCAGTATGTTTGTACCTTTGTTAATTGTAATTCTCTATACAAATCATTTTTCTAATCGTATCAACACGCTTCGCTCAGAGATGCATAAGGTTAGTAGAGGAAACTATAATATTATTGATAACTTCACTGGAAACGATGAGTTAAGCGAAGTATACTTTGACTTAACCACCATGATTGCAAGTATTAAAGCAATGGATAAGGAAATTTACGAAGGTAAGATTAGTAAACAAAAACTAGAAAACCATCAACAAAAGATGGAATTTGAAATGCTCTCTAGTCAAATTAATCCACACTTTTTATATAACACGTTGGAAACGATTCGAATGAAAGCATTTTCCAATAAAGACAGAGAAGTAGCTACCGCTGTAAAGTTACTTGGTAAATATATGCGCCATAACTTAGAGAGTACAGGTACTACTACTAGTTTAGCGACAGAATTGGAATATATTGAAGTTTACTTATCTATTCAGAAATTGAGATTTGGTAAGAAAGTTAATTATGAAATTACTGTTGAACCTGGCTTTGATACAGAAAAGTATTACATCCTGTCTCTTCTTATTCAGCCTATTGTTGAAAATTCAATTATACATGGTCTTGAAGAAGTAGAAGAACACGGACTAATCCACATTGATGTATCTACAGATACTTCCAATGACGTACTTATCATTGCTGTATCTGATAATGGTATTGGACTTACAAAAAACGAACTTGATAAACTATTAACCAAAATACACTCACGTGATAAAAAACCACACTCAAGTATCGGAATATATAATATCTATCAACGTATAAAACTATGTTATGGACAAGACTATGGTCTTGCTATAACAAGTACTCCAAACGAAGGTACTACCGTGAGTATTATATTGCCTTTACATTACAATTGGGAGGATTTACAAAATGCTTAAACTTTTTATAGCTGACGATGAAGCAACCGTTAGGGAAGGCCTCAAAAACATTCTTGATTGGGAGGAACTTGGATTTTCTTTATGTGGTGAAGGTACAAATGGTGTTAATACCCTAGATAGTATCCTAACACTTAACCCAGATCTTGTTCTTCTTGATATTCGAATGCCTAAAATACATGGTACGGAAGTAGCTCGTCGCGCAAGAGCAGATGGGTTTAAAGGTCAATTCATTATTCTTAGTGGATATTCCGACTTTAAATATGCACAGGAAGCCATTCGCTGTGGCGTTGCTTACTATCTAACAAAACCGGTCGACGAAGATGAACTTCTTGATGCCGTTAAATCAATACACCAAACAATTATGAGCGAAAGACAACATAGTTCCAATATGGAAACCTATCGCGAAAAGGCAAAGGATACGATATTACGAGATATGATTAAGGAAGGGAAATCTTCTACCCTCGGAAGCATTGCCAATTCCGAATCTATCGATTTAAATCTTGCTGATTTAAACTTAGTTGCTGACAGCTATCGTGCTGTTATTCTTGATGGATATTATCCACAAGATACTGACTTCTATAACACATTCTGCAAGTTACTACGCGTATCCTCTGTTAAGAGCCGTAACATCGAACGTGTAAGCATAGCAGGACAAGATGTTGTTATTATCAAAGGTGAGATGTTACTTAAACAATTTGATATTGTTCTTGCTAATATGGAAGCAACTCCAAGAGCGCCTGAATTTTCAAACTTATTCATTGCAACAGGACGTATTATATCAAACATTAATGACATCTACTTCTCTTACCATGATGCTTTAACGCTACTAGGCAGAAGATTTTTCTGTGATAAGCATCAACATATGCTCTCACCTGCACAATTGCCTACCTTAGAGCAATTAACTTATACAATAACAGAAAAAGACTCGTCACATTATTGCGAGACTCTTTATCAATACATTCAGACATACAACCGTAAGGGAATTGAACAGTCACTAGACGAACTCAAGAGCAACCTCTTCTGTTCTCACGAATCCATTGATTCCATTCAATCCTTCTTAACAGGTATCTTCCTACAACTGAAACATATGATTGAACAAAATTATAGTGATAAGGATATCCCATTACAGAGCAATTCAGAGATTATTGAGTTCATTCATCATTCTCGTTACCTATATGAGATTATCAATTATTTTGATGAACAGTTTGATGAGGTAATTAAAGCTATTGGCAACTCCTCTAGCGATAGTGTAATTGATGATATCCTATATTACATTCGCTATAACTATAAGAACAATTTGAAACTGGATACATTAGCTCCTATGTTTGGCTATAACAGCTCTTATCTTGGCAAAGTATTCAGCAAGAAAGTTGGCTCTAACTTTAATTCCTATGTTGACCAAGTTCGCATCGCACAAGCAAAGGAAATGTTATTACAAGATAATCTGAAAGTATACGAGATTAGCAAGAATGTAGGTTATAAGAACGTGGATTACTTCCACAAGAAATTCAAGAAATATGTCGGTATCAGCCCTGCTGAATATAGGAATCAACAAGGTATTCAAGAGGAAGAGTAAACGAAAGAAGCTGACCAAAATAAGATTTTTTTTGAGTCAGCTTCTTTATTTTAGGATATATAATTATTCTTCTTTTGCTTTAATCTAATATAATCTTCATTACAACTGGATATTCACTTTGAACGTTTTTCGTCTTAATTGCTAATCCTTTACCATCTACTGACCATTCTGGTTTTTCATCAAATCCTAGAACTTCTACGCCACGGATAATGCCATGGAATTCTGGTTTGTTTTGGTCTTTTGCTTCTGCTAAAGAACGAACGATTACTTCTCCATCTGCTGGATAGTTAAGGAATGTTGCATAGAGAGCCTCTCCTCTTACAGTGAATCGAATATCTTCCCTTGTGAACTCTGTTACATTCGCATCTTGGAATTGACCTTCCTCTTCTCTTGTAGGGCCTTCTCCTGCTTTTCTCCAGACTTTACTTTCGTAGATTGCTTCGCCATTCACTTTTAGCCATGCTCCAACTTCTCTAAGGATTTTCGCATCTCCTTCTGGAATTGTACCATCTGCTTTTGGCCCGATGTTTAACAGCATGTTTCCATTCTTACTAACTACATCTATTAAATCAATAATAATTTCTTTTGAGCTCTTATAGTCATTCTCTTCTGTGTAGCACCAAGTATTTCTTGCTACCGCTGTATCCGTTTGCCAATAGAATGGTTTCTGGTCTGCAAATTTACCTCTTTCGATTTCTACAATTCCACTACCAAACATAAATGCATCATGTTTGTACGTAATTGCAACTTCTTCATTCCATTCTTCACCACGGTTATAGTAGTAAGCTGCTAATTTTCTAAGATATGGCTTGAACGATTCATGTTGAATCCACCAGTCAAAATACAATACTTTTGGTTTGTAATTATCAATAATCTCGCAAGTACGAATTAACCAGTCATCAAGAAACTCTTTCGTTGGATATGGAGTGCTGAATAAGTCTTGGTTATCTGGTTCTGGCATCGCTGGCCAATAGAAATCGCCACGAACCATAGGATCTTTAATATCACTATCAAACTCTTTTCCATGTCCCATAAAGAACCAGTGCTCTGCACGATGAGACGAGGTACAGAAAGTAAGACCTTCCTTCTCGAAAGATTCCTTTAATTCACCAAGAATATCTCTCTTCGGACCCATCTCGTATGAATTAAAGTGAGAAATCTCACTCTTATACATCTGGAAGCCATCATGATGCTCTGCAACAGGAAATACATATTTCGCTCCTGCATCTTTTAATATACTTGCCCACTCATCTGGATCAAACTTCTCTGCTGTAAACATAGGAATGAAGTCTTTATATCCGAATTTATTCTGTGGTCCATATGTTTTTCTATGATGTTCATATGCTGGCATTCCCTCAATATACATGTTTCTTGAATACCATTCATTCGAATTCGCTGGTACACTATATAGTCCCCAGTGAATGAATATACCAAACTTGGCTTTCTTAAACCAAGTAGGTACTTCAAAATCCATGAGTGTCTCCCAGTTTTCTTTAAATCTTCCTTTTGCTATAACCTCATCAATTCTTTGTAATTGTTCTTCCATATTCTCGAATGAACTCCTTTCGTACTTGCGGCAGATCTAAAGTCACACCTATTCTTTTATTACTTTACTCTAAATTGTTGAACTGCATCTACCAATTCTTTCGCATTGATATCAAGTGCTTTTGCTGCACTATCAAGCATCTCTACTTGTTGCAATTGCTCTTTCGATGTTTCATTAACTGCAGTTGATGATGCCGCATTCTCTTCTGAAACAGCAGAGATACTCTCAATTGCAAGCAACGTATTCATTCTTGCTTCTTCAATATCAGATATACTCTCCGTAATCGTCTTAATATTTTCAACAAGTTGTTCTACACGACAATTGATATCTCCAAATGTTTTCTCTGTATCATCTACTGCATCTTTTTGTTGTCTCATTCCTTCTCCAGCCGCACGTACATGCTGTACACTTGTCTGTACACTTGCTTGAATCTCACTAATAATACCATGGATCTGTGCAACCGAATTCGTTGACTGGTCTGCTAGTTTACGAATCTCATCTGCAACAACAGAAAATCCACGTCCCGCTTCTCCTGCTCTCGCTGCTTCAATTGATGCATTCAAAGATAGCAAGTTCGTCTGCTCTGCAATATCATTGATAACAGATACAATATTTCCAATTGTTACTGACTTTTTCTCAAGCGCAGCAATTTCTTCTACAACTTGATTAATAATCGTATTCGTCGATTCTGTTTTTGTTTCAAGTTCCTTCATCTTATCTGTACCAGATGTAACTGCAGATTTTGTATCTTGCGCAATTGTTTCCATCTCATACGTATTCTTACTAACATTCTCGATCCTTTGTGATAATTGGTCCATCTGATGAAGACAATTTTCCGAATCACTTGCTTGTTGGTTAACACCTTGTTCGATTTCATCAATCGCAACCGATATTTCTCTCGTTGCCTTTGTAAATGTATTCGCTGAAGACGTTACTTGTACTGATGATTCTGAAACGGTATCACTTAGATTTTTCGTCTTATTAATTAATTCTTTCATACTATCCGTCATCTCTTGAATATTCTTTGCAAGAATTAAAAATTCATCCTTACGTCTTGTACGGAATTTAACGGTAAGATCACCCGATGCTACTAATTTAAGATTCTTAATTGTATTTGCAATTTCCTTACTGATACCTAATGTAATAATTGCACCTAATCCTAATGCAACAATACATGCAATCACTACAATAATAATTGTGATATTCTTAATATCCTCTGCTTGAGCGGTAATAACGCTCTTTGGCATCAATGCACAAATAATAGCTCCTGTTTCGCCAATTTTAGAGTGCATAAACATATATTCTTTGCCGTTATAATTAATATATTCGCTTCCTGAATCCTCTACAGAATCTAACTTCTCAAGGTAGAAATCTTCATCTGCAAATATAATCTCTGTTATTGACTCATCTGCTTGAATTTCTCTGCCATCTGCCGTTACAATTGCAACATAAGAACCATCACCAAAATCAAGACTATCTAATATACTTGCAATTGTCTCTGCATTTACATCAATTACAATTGCTGAATTTGACGTCGCAAATTTACGTATAAAGCGCATCGCATATCTATCCTTATTCACTTTAAATAATTCATCTACTGCATCACAAAATCCAAACCAACCACTCTTTTGCGTGGTTTCCATTATCTTCTTTCCTTCTTCTGAATTCATTAATGCAGAATAACTTTCTTCAGCTTTCACTCCAGATGAAGAAATAGGATTCACAATATCTGATAGAATATGTATGTCTTGTATAAAGATATCGGATACTTTCTTTGAATGCATCTTATTAAATAATGTTGTATTAATCGTCTGAATTTCTAACTTCTCTACTCCAGTATAGTTTAGGAAATACTTCGTTGTCATATCATCAAATTGAAACTCAATCGCTGCTGACTCAACAGAACTCAAACCGAATTCGATATACTGTGTCGTTAAGTCTAGGGTTTGCATACTAGCCTCTTCATGCTTTGAGATAATACCTATGGATGCTTTCGTATATGAAATAATACCTAGCGCAATTACAAATACAACTGGAACTAAAAAGCCAACTATTAGTTTAAATCCAATACTCGAACTTCTCTTCATATCCTTAGTTTCTTTTCCTGTTTTCTTTTTTATCATACCGTTTTTATTTTTACCTTTCACTCTTCTTTCCTCCCGAAAAGTATCCCCATTTTTCTCCCTAATCATTAATTATTTCCCCCACTTCACTCTACATCATATTACCTTTGTTTATCACCTCACCGTTTTTCTTATAGTTCGCCCATACATACATTTTATTACATATCACCAATAACTTCAACTATTACATAATAAAATACAACAAAAACCCACAATATTCTTATATCATATCTCTCAATAGTATAATACTTTGTACAAAACCCAATTTCAAAATCTTTCCCTCTGGATTCACTACAAAATATTATAGAATATAAACCAAAAAACCCTAGATGATTGATTCAGCACTCTCCTAACTAACATATGTTATCTTCAAGTGTGATTCAATCATCTAGGAAATCTAATTCAAATGAATTAAATAATTATTAATATTATTGTTCTCTAGCTGCATTACGTAAAGCAGTTTGTTGTTTAGCACATTCAAGGTCATGAGCTAATACTTCATCATATCCAAGACCTTTAACAGTATCTTGCATGTTCTTTAATAAGCTGTAAAATTCAGCTTCATCTTTAGCAAATACCATTTTCCATGAATTTTCAACAATGATTGCTTTACATTGGCTACGTAATGTAGTTACTTCAGAAGTTTCTACTGGTGCAACGAAGTCAGTACCAGGAGCAACAAGAATTTGATTGTTGTTTCTTACGTATTCAACAGTTGACAATGCATTTGTTTGTTGTTGCCAATCTGTATCAATTGGTGTAGAGTTCATTTCGATTACTGATGGCCATAATGTATAGTTATAAGCATATCCTGATTCAGGGTTAATATCTGTAGTAATTACAGTTGAGAAGTTGATAGTTGAAGCACCATCTTTCCATGATCCGCCGCCCCATTCTTC
The DNA here is from genome assembly GCF_031551385.1 of Anaerosporobacter sp. GTDB lineage: Bacteria > Bacillota > Clostridia > Lachnospirales > Lachnospiraceae > Anaerosporobacter. The sequence continues at coordinate 5,992 of NZ_JAVBNS010000252.1, read as the reverse complement.
TGGAACTGTTCCATCACCATTTAATAAAGCTTCTTTACCAAAATCAGTTAATACAGGTTGTCCGTCTACCATTTCCCAAGTTAAACCTTCTGGTCCACAAGTACCTGCTGTTTGAGCACATGAGTAAGTGATACCTTCTGGTGAGTATAACCAGTCAATGAAATCCATCATTCTTTCTGGATCTTGAGCTTTAGAACCAATACCTACAACATATTTAGCTGAACCATTTGGTGTACAACCATATGAGAATACTGTTTGATCTTTAACTGGAATGAACATAAATCCTGTACCTGCTTCTTTATGTTCTACTGTGTTATAAGCTGCTTGACCTAACCATGGCCATGGAGAATATAATACAGCACCATCTTGGTATTTAGCATATAAAGTATCATAGTTTTGAGTTGTTGATTCTGGATCAACTAATCCCATTTGATTTGCATCGAAGTACCATTTTAATACTCTGATGTATTCTGAATCATCTTCAATAATACTTTGATCTTCTGAACCATCTGCTTTAGAGAAAACGAAACCAAGTTCATCATATCCGTAGATTGTTGCTGGTTGTTTACCCATACACATCATGTTACCATCCCAATCTTTGAATAAAGAAATACCATATGCTTGTTTTCCTGAATCAGAAGTTGGATGTGCGTCTTGCATTTGTTTTAATACTGGTAAGATATCTTCAAGTGTGTTGATTTCTGGATATCCTAATTCTTTGTAGTAATCCCAACGAAGGTAAGTTCCGAATGTTAAATCAAGACCTTCTGAAGGATTTGTTGCTGGTTGAGAAGAAACTGATGAAGGAATTCCATATAATTTACCATCATTTGAAAGAGTCTTTGCTACATCAATAGCTCCTGTATATTGAGAAACATATTTTGACTTAGCTGCCATCTCTGTTAAATCTACTAATAATCCTGCTTCAGCAGTATCAGCTAATCTACCATTTTCTGTACCTATCATTACAAGGTCACCTAAATTACCAGCAGCTGAACGAGTTTGGAATAATGTATCTCCACCACCAGCTACGTTTGGTGCAATAATGTTAAGTTCCATGTTGAATTTGTCTTTTACTACTTTTGCAAACCAACCAGATTGAATACCTTGATAGTTTGCTTGTGCACAGAATACATCAACTGTGATAAACTTGTCATAAGTTTTTGCTGTATCAGTAGTATCTGTTGTGTCTGTGTTAGCAGTATCCCCTGTGTTATCTGTTTTTGTGTTTTCTGTTTTTGTGTCTGCTGAAGAATTGTTTTTCTTGTTATCTTCTTTCTTACCACAGCCCACCATTGTTGTACCAAGCATTGCTACAACTAATGCAAGTGATAAAACTCTTGCTACCTTTTTCTTCATACCTATATCCTCCTTTTTGTTGTTGCCCATGTTACTAGACAATCTATATTCAAAATTAGCGCTTGATTGTTTATTCAGATAACATGTTTATATCTCCAAACAAACAATCTTTGCTGCCAACCATGAATGACATTGTGCATCTTAACCCTTTACAGAACCAATCATAATACCTTTAACAAAGTATTTTTGGAACATTGGGTAAATACATAAGATTGGTAAAACTACGATTACGGATACTGTCATACGTACAGATGTTGATGTCTGTTGTGTTGCTAGTGCCGCCATATTCTGTGTTGTACCTACACTGTTCTTAATTAATGTTGCAAGTGAACTTGCTTGATTAATATAAGAATATAACATATATTGTAATGTCCATAAGCTTTGGTCAGTAATATAGATTAATGTATCTTGGAATGAGTTCCAATGACCAACTGCTGAGAAAATTGCTACTGTTGCTAAAATCGGTGTTGATGTAGGTAAAATAACTCTTCTGAATATCTTAAGTACACCTGCTCCATCAATTTCTGCTGCTTCTTGTAATGATTTTGGTATTGATTCAACATATGTTTTAACAAGAATAACATTAAATGGTTGAACAATACCTGGAATAACGTAAACCCAGAATGTATTAGTTAAATGTAAGTTTTGCATTGTTAAGTACATCGGTATCAAACCTGCATTGAAGTACATTGTAATTACAATAAAGCGATACCAAAATTTTCTTCCCCACATCTTATCTTGTGTAAACATAAAGCCTAAGAATGCAGATGTTAACACGGTTGCTATTGTTCCAATTACTACTCTAGCGATTGATACAAATACTGCTGTTGAAAGTCCTCTTAATTTAAGAACCTCAATATAGTTTCTTAAATGAATTTTTTGTGGCAAAAAGTTAATAAATCCATTCGCTGATAAATCGTTCGCACTAATTGTATTAATAATTAAATAATAGAAAGGATACGCACAAATAATAGTAAACAGAAGGAATACTCCGTAATTTATAATGCTAAATGTTACATCACCTTTAGTCAGTTTTTTCTTTTTTTTCATTTCTACTTTTGTCGACATAATTACTCTCCTTTCCTGCTACATGATTGACTCGCCACGAGTTTTCTTAGATACAAAGTTTACTACACAGAATAGTATTACACTAATTAAACTCTTGAGCATGCCAACTGCTGTTGCTAATGGAATAGAGTTCGAACCAATACCTAATTTGTATACATATAAGTCAAGTACTTGAATATGTTCCATGTTGAATGAGTTACTGAATACGAAGTATTGATCTAAACCATTTGTTAAGAAGTTTGCCACTGACATCATTAATAATACGAAGAACGTTGGCATTAATGCTGGCAATGTAATATGTCTCATTAAGCGGAATCTTCCTGCACCATCAACTCTTGCTGCTTCATACAATTCTTGGTCTGTACCAGCAATTGCTGCAAGATACATGATTGATCCCCAGCCTAAGCCTTTCCATGTTCCCCATAGAAGCATCCATATCCAAGTATGTGCATCACTATCAAGGAACTTAACAACGTTTGTAGTAATTCCCATGTTTTGAAGTAAAGTATTAACCATACCTGAATCTGAGAATAATGCGAATGCTACTGAATATACTAAAACCCAGCTGATAAAGTTTGGTAATGTTGTTAATGTTTGTACTACTGTTTTAAACCATTTACATTTGATTTCATTTAAGAACATTGCAAACAATACTGGTAAAAACGAAGTAACAATGGTAAGTGCACTCATTGCAAATGTGTTTCTTAAAACTTTCATTAATTGCGACACTTGTGTTGAGTTACTAAATAAGAACTTAAACCATTTCCAACCAACAAACTCACACTGTGATAATTTTAACGGTGCTCTGTAATCGTAAAATGCATATCTCCAACCGTTAAGTGGATAATATGAGAATAAAAATACTAATACTAAAAACGGCAATACTAATAAGAACAATTTCATTCCCGATGGTACCATCGTCTTTTTCTTTTGTCCAACTACTACTGCTTTATTGGACTTCCCTGACTTTTCCATGTCCATTCCTCCCTGCAAATGTATTAACCACTCAGTAATTATGATTAACTTGTAACTAGATTCTATCATTTTGTTGTGCAAACTGATACTATCATAATTCAAGATTGACTATATTAAAAATTAGACTTCCTAATTTCGCATCACATTTACTAATAGATTGCCCTAAAAGTCCCTTATTATCCATGTATTATGCCTATAAATATGGATTTTGTGTGTCTTTTTCAAATCCTTTGTGCAAAATATACAATCCAAATTAGATATCGAAAAAATCCAATCCTCTAATTTTCACTGTACAATTCAGCGGTATATTCTTGTTGTATTCTTGTACTTTTTAGATTACTATGATACTAAGGTCAAAAGGTTTTGTGTTTTAGGATTGTGAGTGCATGAAACGTGTAGCAATCCGTGTAGCAATTACAAGTCGTATATTATTAGGAGGTGCTTTAATGAAGCTAAATATAAACAGTCCTTTTTTTCAATTCATGAGCTCATTGGCAGACTACATCTTACTTAACTTCTTATGGTTAATCTGTTGTCTTCCAATTGTAACAATCGGGGCTTCTACCACAGCTCTACATTATGTAACAATGCAAACTGCCAGGGAAGAACATGGATACATTGCAAGAAATTTCTTTCGTTCTTTCAAAGAAAACTTCAAACAGTCTACAATTATATGGGTAATCATGTTTCTTGTTGGTGCAATACTAACATTCAACGTATCATTTTGGTTCACAATGAAATCAACAACAGGCAACATTCTTGGTACACTTGTTTCAGTCGCATTGCTTCTATATGCATTCACACTCTTTTATGTGTTTCCACTTCTATCAAGATTTAATAACACCGTAAAACAAACTATAAAGAATGCATTTTTTATTTCATTACAGAATTTAAAACAGACTATAATCATTACAATTACTAATGTTTTGATTGTTGTCATTGCCTATGTATTCCCAATCTTCTCTATCTTCCTAGTTGTATTTGGCTTCGCGTTCTTTGCCTATGTAAACTCTTATCAATTTGTTAAAGTGTTCAAATGCTACGAACCAGAAGATGAAATCATTAATGAAGAAGAACAAATCGCTTTACCAGATGACGAAATCGTTCAATAGGTATCTATATATCCAAAAAGGAAAATCCAATTTCATGCAATCACGAAATTGGATTTTCCTTTTCTATTACTTATTCATCTCATCAAGAGGTTTATTCAATTCTTCTGTACCAACTAGTACAAATCTTCCATTCTCAATTATTGTAATCTTCTCGCCATCCTTTTTATATACTGCAATTTCTCCTAACTCATCATATGGAATCGTAATATCTGTATGGCAATTAAAATACGCTTTTGTTATATCTGTCTTTCTCATAATTGAGCATTCATTGTCTTTTGCAATCATCTCTTTCCCATCAGGATTATGTGTGGCAACGTCTTCACTCATACTAAAACAAGTATCCCCCATTGCAAAATGTGGGCCTGTTTTTTCTGCAATAAGAATCGGTAATTTGTCTTGAATATCATACTTTCTTCCCATTACATAAGCCGTTGTGTTCGTTCCAATTGCAAATTCACCCATTGGCAATGTATCATGATTATATAGTAAATTCTCTTTAATGAATTTTTGATTCTCTTCTTCTTGCTCAAAATTCTTACATGTATATTCCGTGATTTTACCATCTTTCATTGTTAGTGCTAAGTCTATATATTTGTAATCACCTAGATATACTTCACTTACATGCAATACCCCCTCTGTTCCAGTAAGTTTTGGTGATGTAAACACTTCACCTACAGGGATATTCACATCTGCTAGACAATTCTCAAAACCTGTTTGCTTGCTCGGATCAGCAATCTCTTGTAGCATTACTCTTAAATCTGTTTTGTTTACGCCTGTTCCTAAGATATGGACATATTCGCCTTGGTCTAATGTATCAATCAACTTCTGTTGAATCTCTTTGTATAGGTTATAATCTAGTGTATTTACCTTTACTGTTTCATCAAAGATTTCTTCGAAATTTTCACCAATCTCAGGTACTGGATACGCTATTATTGTAAAGCTTCTCTCATCACCTTTGATATATTCATTCATAAGTAATCGTGAATCTCGACTGAACTCTACATCTAATTTCTGTTGCTTATCACTTAATTTGTTACAAGCTAGCTTACTTACTGGCGTAAACGGTTTCTCACCAAATGTTTCAATTACTGCTGGCCCTGCAAATAACGATGCTTGCACTTTGAATGCTTCATACGCTTTTCTTAAATGCGCAAGTCTCTTCTCAACATACGCTTTATCAAAAAATAATGCATAATCAAAACGATGGTCATAATCGTATTGTTTATTGAACTTGTTCACACCTGCTCTTCGAATTGTTGGTTTTAATCCTAACTTTTCAAATTGTTTAATAGCCGCACGTACCATACGCTCAAAACCAATTTCATAACGAACATTCACGATACCTTTTTTAGAAAGGTCGATATTCGCACAGATAAATCCTATTCTATAACCTTCTGTATAGGTAAATGCCATCGCATCTATCTTTTCTTGACTCAATTGGTTCATATACTCCGCTGTTTTTATTTCATTTTCCGTAA
>NZ_JAVBNS010000080.1:0-16506 GCF_031551385.1 Anaerosporobacter sp. | reverse complement strand
TATTGAAAATAAATATAATATTAAAGTACTTGCGATGCAGCAGTGTCATCAAGTACTTTAAATGGGATCATAGCTCAGCTGGGAGAGCATCTGCCTTACAAGCAGAGGGTCATAGGTTCGAGCCCTATTGGTCCCATTATCTAACAAGAAATTGTTAGGAGACAAGCAATTGTCAAGTAGATATGGCGGAGTAGCTCAGTTGGCTAGAGCATGCGGTTCATACCCGCAGTGTCGGCGGTTCAAATCCGTTCTCCGCTATTATGAATTTTAATAAGACGTCAAGTAATAGATATACTATTATTTGACGTCTTATTGGTTTATAGGGAAAAGCACGAGGTTCTTGTGAATTTGTGTGTATAAGTGTAACTGGAAGGACAAAGACTTAAAATAGTTTCTAGGATTGAAATAGGAGGTTGCAAGATGCGTATAGGTATGGGATATGATGTTCATAAATTAGTAGAAGATAGAGAGTTAATACTAGGCGGAGTAAAGATTCCTTATGAGAAGGGATTGTTAGGACATTCGGATGCAGATGTATTATTACATGCAATTATGGATGCGCTACTGGGCGCAGCAGCACTTGGAGATATCGGAAAACATTTTCCAGATACAGATGATCGTTTCAAAGGAATCTCAAGCATTTCTTTATTAGAAGAAGTGAAGAAGTTGTTGGATAATGAGCTTTATGTAATCGAGAACATTGATGCAACAATTGTTGCTCAGAAGCCTAAGATGGCTCCTCATATTGAACAGATGCGTGAGAATATAGCGAAAACATTACAAATTGAGATAAGCCAAGTGAATGTGAAAGCAACAACAGAAGAGGGTCTTGGATTTACTGGTGAAGGAAAAGGAATCTCTTCACAAGCAATATGCATGTTAACAAATGTAAGTAATTATGCTTATGATCATATCATGGAAACATTTCAACCAGCTGGAGGTTGTAGTAGTTGTGAGGGATGCAGTGGTTGCTCTAAAAAAGCATAATAATAAGAAATATCTGGTTGACAAATCAGGGAATAATGAATAGAATAAAGCAAGGAAACTGTTCATAATGATGGACAATTATAGGGAAAAAGCGAAGAACAGAAAAGTAGCGGATACGAAGATAGCAGAGAGGAAATGTCACTGGCTGAAAGCATTTCTTATTGGGAGTATAGAGTAACAGGGTTATTCTGCTTGACTAGTTAGTAGTTAAGTTTGCGAAGTGCATCTGGGAGCTGATTTGGTGAGGAGAATATCTTAGCTAAATCCGGTAGCAGCCGTTATATGACAATAAGATGTTAACGAAGAACTGTGAGTATAAGTAACTTAAAAAGCAGTTTGTTAATAATGTAGAGTGGAACCGCGTGTAAATCGCCTCTGATATGTGAGAGCATATTGGGGGCTTTTTTTAGTTTATAGAGAGGAAAGTGTTTGATAATGGGATTTATTAAATTTGTGAAAGAAGAGATACAAATAATTAAGGACCGTGATCCTGCAATAAAGACTCCAATGGAAGTATTCCTATATCCAAGTTTTAAGGCAGTAATGAGATATCGTATTGCTCACAAGTTATATTTGAGAAAACACTATTTCTTAGCGAGATGGTATTCTCAAAGAACTGTTCGTAAAACAGGTATTGAAATTCACCCAGGGGCAACAATAGGAAAAGGACTATTTATAGATCATGGTAATGGTGTTATAATAGGAGAGACGGCTGTTGTTGGAAATAATGTAACATTGTACCAAGGTGTTACACTTGGCGGTACTGGTAAAGAAATAGGGAAAAGACATCCTACTATTGGTGACAACTGTATGATTAGTGCTGGTGCAAAAGTTTTAGGTTCTTTTACCGTTGGTGAAAATTCAAAGATTGGAGCAGGAAGTGTAGTTTTATCAGAAGTTCCACCAAATTCAACTGTGGTTGGTGTTCCGGGAAGAATAGTAAAACGTGATAATGTAAAAGTGGCTTGTGAAGATCTTGATCAGGTACATTTACCAGATCCTGTTCGTAATGATATTTTAAAACTTGAAGAGGAAAATAACTCTATACGTGAAGAATTGAATATCCTTAAAAAACAGGTTGAAGAGTTGATAAACAAAGCTAATTAGTTGCGATTTTGCAAGAGACTGATAGAATCTAAATGATAGGAAAGGAATGGTGAATACATTGAAGTTATATAATACATTAACGAAGAAAAAGGAAGAGTTCAAACCGATAGAAGAAGGAAAGGTACGAATGTATGTCTGCGGACCAACGGTTTATAACTATATTCATATAGGTAATGCAAGACCTATGATTATGTTTGATACCGTAAGAAGATACTTTGAGTATAAGGGATATGATGTAAACTACGTATCAAATTTTACAGATGTAGATGATAAGATAATCAAAAAAGCAGTTGAAGAGGGTGTGTCTACAACAGAGGTTACAGCAAGATATATTGATGCTGTGAAAGAAGATATGAAGAATCTGAATGTAAGACCAGCAACAGTACATCCAATGGCAACACAAGAAATTGACGGAATGGTTACAATGATTCAAACATTAATTGATAAAGGTTATGCTTATGCGAAGAACGGAACAGTGTACTTTAAAACAAGAAGTTTCGAAGGATATGGTAAATTATCAAAGAAGAATATTGATGATTTAGAAGCTGGTGCAAGAATCGCTGTTAGTGATGAAAAGGATGATCCAATGGATTTCGTTCTATGGAAGCCTAAGAAAGACGGAGAACCATATTGGGAATCACCATGGAGCCAAGGAAGACCAGGATGGCATATCGAATGTTCTGTTATGAGTAAAAAATACCTTGGAGACCAAATTGATATCCATGCAGGTGGAGAGGATTTAATTTTCCCTCACCATGAGAATGAAATTGCACAAAGTGAAGCAGCTAACGGCAAGGATTTTGCAAAATACTGGTTACACAATGGCTTCTTAAACATTGATAACAAGAAGATGTCAAAATCAGAAGGAAACTTCTTCACAGTAAGAGAGATCGGAGCAGAATACCCATATGAAGTGCTTCGTTTCTTTATGTTAAATGTTCATTATAGAAGTCCAATTAACTTTAGCAGAGAGCTAATGGAATCAGCAAAGAACGCGCTTGAGAGAATTAAGAATGCAGTAAGCAATCTAGCACATTTATCTGAGAATGCGACTGAGAAAGAGATGACAGAAGAGGAAAAGACATTTCTTGATTCAGTCATTGCTTTAAAAGCAAAATTCGAAGCAGCGATGGAAGATGATTTTAACACAGCAGATGCGATTGCTGCTATCTTTGAAATTGTAAAAACAGCAAATACGAACCTTTCAGCAGACTCGGCAAAACAATTATTAGAGGAAACAAAGAATTACATTGTTACATTAGCTGATGTATTAGGGGTTGATGTAGAGGTGAAAGAAGAGTTACTTGATACAGACATTGAGAATCTTATTCAAGAACGACAAGATGCTAGAAAGAATCGTGATTTTAAAAGATCCGATGAGATTCGTGACTTGTTATTAGAAAAGGGTATTGTACTTGAAGATACGAGAGAAGGAGTAAGATGGAAGAGAGCGTAAATTCAATGAACGAATCAGTTGTATCTGAGATATCCTTTGCAAAATATATACGAAATGCGTTTGAGTTAGAAGAAGTAGATATTAAGACATATTCCCCTTTAACACTTGCATATATCGGTGATGCCATATATGATGTTATTATACGAACTTTGCTTGTAGAGAAAGGGAATGCACCAGTACAGAAACTTCACAAGAGAGCAAGTGCTCTTGTGAAGGCATCTGCACAAGTGGAGATGTTTCATGCAATAAAGGACGAGCTTACAGAGCAAGAGATGGGATTTTACAAGAGGGGTCGCAATGCGAAATCCTTTACTTCAGCAAAGAATGCCTCGATTACGGATTACCGTATGGCAACTGGTATAGAAGCACTAGTTGGATTTTTGTATCTAACAGACCAGATGCCAAGAATTATTGAATTAATGAAGTTAGGGCTTTCTAAGGCAGAGGAAAATTAAAAATTCAGTCTGTATTTAAGTAGTGTCACAAGTGATATTTCTGTAATGTATGATGATAAATAAAAGAGATAAAAGTTGTCAATGAATGAAGATACATAAGTATATTGTAATAGGATTTGTTGACAGAGTGCCGATGGGCAGATAGGAGTTTTATGAGATACGAAGAATTAACAATAGAAGGAAGAAATGCGGTAATGGAAGCATTTCGTGCTGGTAAGACAGTAGATAAAGTATTTATATTAGATGGTTGTCAAGATGGGCCAATTAAATCAATATTAAGAGAAGCGAAAAAGGGCGATACCATTATCAATTTCGTGAAGAAGGAGCGTTTGGATCAATTATCTGAAACAGGAAAACACCAAGGTGTTATTGCTTACACAGCAGCTTATGACTATGCAACAGTAGAAGATATCTTACAAGCAGCAAAAGACAAAGAGGAACCACCTTTTATTATTGTATTAGATAACATCGAAGATCCTCATAATCTTGGTGCAATGATTCGTACAGCAAACCAAGTGGGGGCTCATGGTATCATTATCCCTAAGAGAAGAGCTGTTGGGCTTACTGCAACAGTAGCAAAAACTTCTGCTGGCGCAATTAACTACACACCAGTGGCAAAGGTAACAAACCTTGCAACTACAATTGAAGAGTTGAAAGAACAAGGTCTATGGTTTGTATGTGCAGACATGGACGGTGAAGTTATGTACAACCTTGACTTAAAAGGGCCAATTGGTGTAGTAATCGGAAGTGAAGGGGAAGGCGTTGGACGTTTAGTAAAAGAAAAATGCGATTTTGTAGCTAAGATTCCGATGCTTGGAAACATTGATTCGTTAAATGCATCGGTAGCAATGGGTGTACTTTCTTATGAAATTGTAAGACAGAGAATGGGAGAATAAATAAGCAATAAAACATAAGAAACTTTGCAGTTTATAAAAGGCGATGATAGAAACGCTTTTTACAAACTGCAAAGTCTTTTGTGTACGCTTTAAAGCTAGCAACGGGAATCGAACCCGTGACCTCCTCACTACCAATGAGGTGCGCTACCAACTGTGCCATGCCAGCGACCGTATATAGTTTTGTTAATGCAATAAGCTATAACGAAATTATTTTAACAAACCCATTTATTAATGTCAATAATTTATTGAAGATAAAAGGAAGATATTTCAGAATATTTATTCAGTTGACAACCCTCATATTTATTAATAAAATATATTTGATGGATGAGAGGTGAATAACATGGATAATATAGTAATTTGGTTTATGAAATTCTTTGATGAAAACATTGAAAAATACATAGATACAGCGAAAGAAGTAGCAAGTAATTATAAAGTTGGTTTTATAGTAATACTACTCTTGGCAATCGTAGTGTTTGGAATCACAATAATTAAGCTTCAATATAAGATATTGAAGGCAGCAATAATTGCTGTAGTAGTATTCCTATTGTGTAGTGGCGTATTGAGCACGAAAGTGTATCATGACATTGAGAATAAGATTAATACGATGAAACAGACCGTGGAATCAAAGTGGTAATAGATGTATGTAATGAAAAACAACTTCCCATTACAAGTTCGTAATGGGAAGTTGTTTTTCGAATGAGCTATTCCTCTTCTTCGCCTTCTTTGACAATTTCCTCTAAAACACGAATCAAATCATGAATCGTGTTTATTTGAACATCTTTCTCTAAGATGATGTTACGAAGACCAACCGATAGTGTATCAAATTTGGGTTTTACTTGCGGCGCAATATAAGACATGAATATGACCTCACTTTCTGTGCTGGTAAGCAATTATCATGGAGTTCTATTAAAATCAAATAGGAATCTGCCTGCATTACTTGTCGCTATCCAAGATAGAATGCTTAAGCTAATGCCATTTGGCAAGACCACGCTGAATGATTACTATAGAAGCTCAACAGGAATTTAGATGAAGAACAACATCATATAAGCAGACTACGATATAAAATAAAGTAATTTTACTGCTTATGAGAGATAGTATGTACCAAAATGTAAAAAAAACACATAAAAAGCATGTGAAATTGTACCTATATTGAGTAAAAAAAGCCAAAGTTGGTTGGAAAAAAATAAAATTCGAAGTATAATGTAGAAAAAGCATATTAGGAGGAAATTTTATTATGAACAAATCAATTGAAGGCATTATGGAGAAGGCAGCAAATACATTCCAAACAATTCATGAAGTAAACACTGCGGTTGAACAAATTTGTAGAGAGACAAAAGAATCAGAAGAAATTAATGTTTCTATAGAAGATGAATGTTTGAATGTTAAAATCACAGTTGGAGAAAATAGTGCTTATACTCAACTTGCAATGTCGGAAATCTATGCAAGAGTAATGAAGAGTGAAGGAGATGATTGCTTTGAGAAGATTTTGCAAATCATCGGTGAAGGAATTAATCAAAACATTATGGATTACGCAAATTACGCAAAATAAGTAATATATGTAGAGAAAGAGAACGATGCTTATATATGTAAAGTATATAGGGTTGTTCTTTTTTTTTAGAAGAATATACTTTTGATTAAAGATGTAAAGTAATAAGCATGTTATCGGTTCAATTTCAAGGCTTAAACTGTAAGGATATGAGTTGCGAAAGAGAAGGACTAAGAATCGTAGTTGTGCACTTGCAATCCTTTATAAAAAAAGATAGAATTAAATTCATAATACTAGACAGTGGAGGTTTCATATGAAGATTGTATGTTTAGAAGCAAATTGCTTAGGAACAGATGTTGATTTAACATGCCTTGAGCAGTTCGGAGAAGTAGTAGTATATGGTTCATCAACACAAGAGGTAACTCCAGAACGTGTAAAGGAGGCGGAAGTAATTGTAGTGAATAAAGTACCAATGAATGAAACTACATTATCAGAGGCGAAGAATCTAAAGGTAATCTGTGTAACAGCAACAGGTACGAATATAATTGATACGGAATATGTAAATGCAAGAGGAATCACAGTAATGAATGTGAAAGGATATTCAACAGATGCAGTAGTGCAGCATACATTTGCATTGTTGTTTTACGTATATGAGAAATTAAGCTACTATGATAACTTTGTTAAGTCTGGCGAATATGCGAAATATGATATATTCAGCCATTTTGATAAGAAGTTCTTTGAATTAAGAGGTAAGACATGGGGAATTATTGGACTTGGTGAGATCGGAAGAGGAGTTGCGAAGATTGCAGAAGCATTTGGCTGTAATATAATCTACTATTCAACATCAGGCAAGAATAACAATCAAAGTTATACGCAAGTAACATTAGATGAGTTGTTAGCTCAATCGGATATTGTGTCAATTCATGCTCCATTGAATGAACAGACAACGGATTTGATTCGGGCAGAAGAGTTGAGTAAGATGAAGACAACGGCTGTGTTAATGAATCTTGGAAGAGGTTCTATTGTTAATGAGGCAGACCTTGCTGAGGCATTAGAGAATGATACTATCGCAGCAGCAGCTCTTGATGTGTTATCGAAAGAACCAATGGCAGCAGACAACCCACTATTGCGCATTAAAGATAGTACAAAATTGATTATTACGCCACATATAGCATGGGCAGCAGTTGAAACAAGAAAGCGTGTAGTAGATGAAGTATGCCTCAATATGAAGGCTTTTTTGTCTGGAATTGAAAGAAATATAGTAAAATAGTCCTATTTTGAAACTGTAACAAATGTAAAACATAACAATAATACAAAAGTATTTTTAGAATATTAAATAATTGTTTCTATTGAAAAATCAATGCAATTGGCAAAAGTGATAAAATAACGCCTGATTGCATTGGTTTTTTTGTGGTAAAACACCATGAAAAATGCATTTTGCCAAAATAAGTAGTTTGTTATGGATGAAAAAGTGATGGTAAATACTTGATTTTTTCATCATCTGTGTTATACTTATTAAGTAATTGTTAACAAAATGTTACTTGCTTTTTGTGATTGTTACTTAATTGTTATAATCTATTACGAAACAAAGTGAGTAAAAAAGTGGATTGCGGTAAAATCGCTTTTCTACTGCAAGTGAGTGTTTGAAGAGACACTTACCATTTCAAATTCATAATAATATAGTTTATTAAGAAATATCAAGTACGAAGAAGTATGTACGGAAATATTATTATGTAACCAAAGATAACCAAATTAAAGGTTATTAAAAGGAGATTTTATATGAAGATGAAAAAATTCTTACTTTGCATGACTGCAGCAATATGTGTGGCAAGTACAGTAAGTATCAACGCATTTGCAGCGGAAGTGAAAACAGTAGAACAAGCTGGGGATTTAGAGACAACAGATGTAGTTGTTATTGACACAAACCCTCAAGCAGAAGAAACAACTACAGAAGATTCTACAATCACAGAAGAAAAAACAGAGACAGAAGAGTCTACAGATACAGAAAACAAAGAAACAGAAAGCAAAGAGACAGAATCAGAAACAACGACAGACTCAAAGAAAACAACATCAGATTCTAAAAAAGAGACTACAAAGACATCAACAACAAAGAAGAAAACAACGTCAACAACAAAAGTAGAGGCTTCTTATTCAAAAGCAGAGCTAAGATTGTTATCAGCACTTATCTATTGTGAAGCAAACAGTCAGTCTTATGCAGGAAAATTAGCAGTAGGTATTGTTGTAGTAAACAGAATGGAATCGAAAGCATTTCCTAGTACGTTAAAAGGTGTTATTTATCAAAAGAGTCAATTTGGACCAGTTAGAAATGGTTCATTGAATAAAGCATTAGCAGAATACGATAATAACAAGTTTACTTCCACTCAAGAAAAAGAATGTATCAAAGCTGCCAAAGCAGCATTAAGTGGAACAAAAACAATTACATATACGAAGAATGGCAAATCAGTTAGTAAAAATCTTAGTGGATACTATTATTTCAGTGGTAGATTATCAAATCCAAGATTTACATTAGGTGGTCATCAATTTAAGTAAGATAACAGCTGTTACACGGTTTACGTGTAGCAGCTTTTTAAAATACTAGGAAAATATTCGGAATACCACTTTTCTAAACGAACTAAGTGTGGTATGATAAGTTGAAAGTAATCTACTTTCTTGATGCTGGTAGAGATGACCAGTAATATTTTTGGGCTTTTATTCGTATGAAAATTATATAGGATTATTATAGTTTAAGATACGTGATTATAGCGACATAACAGTCGATAGTATGTAAATTATTTGGAGAATTAAGGTGTAATACGATACTTAATAGCTGAATAATTAAGAGAAATGGAACTTAGGAGGAGACATAGAATCATGGATAATGTTTCAACAGAAAAAGAAGTTATATCGAAGAACTTCATTGAACAAATAATTGAAAAAGATATGGAAGAGGGACATTGCAAACAAGTTGTTACAAGATTCCCGCCAGAACCAAATGGCTATCTTCATATTGGTCATGCAAAATCGATATTATTAAATGATGGCTTGGCGAAAAAATACAATGGTAAATTCAATCTTCGTTTTGATGATACGAATCCTACAAAGGAAAAGACAGAATTTGTGCAATCGATAATTGAAGATGTAAAATGGATTGGCGGAGAATTTGAAGACCGCTTATTCTTTGCGTCAGATTATTTTGATCAAATGTATGAAGCAGCTGTTGAGTTAATTAAAAAAGGCAAAGCATTCGTATGTGATTTAACTGCAGAAGAGATAAGAGAATATAGAGGTACATTAACAGAGACTGGTAAGAACAGTCCTTATCGTGATAGAACAGTAGAAGAAAACCTTGCTTTATTCGAAGGAATGAAGAATGGTGAATTTGAAGACGGTACGAAAGTATTACGTGCTAAGATTGATATGTTATCTCCAAACATCAACATGCGTGATCCTGTAATCTATCGTGTGGCACGTATGCATCACCACAATACAGGGGACAAATGGTGTATCTATCCTATGTATGATTTTGCACATCCAATAGAAGATGCGATAGAAGGAATTACACATTCCATCTGTACACTAGAATTCGAAGATCATAGACCATTATACGATTGGGTTGTAAGAGAAGTTGGTTATGAAAATCCTCCAAAGCAGATTGAATTTGCTAAGATGTATCTTACAAATGTTATAACTGGTAAGAGATATATTAAGAGATTAGTAGAAGAGAATATCGTAGATGGTTGGGATGATCCAAGACTAGTGTCAATCAGTGCATTAAGAAGAAGAGGTTTTACACCAGAGTCTATTCGTAAGTTTATGGAACTATGTGGCGTATCTAAGAGTAATAGTTCTGTAGATTATGCAATGTTAGAATACTGTATTCGTGAAGATCTTAAGTTAAAGAGACCAAGAGTAATGGCAGTGTTAGATCCAATCAAATTAGTAATCACAAATTATCCAGAAGGTGAAATCGAGTATCTTGACGCTTCAATCAACCAAGAGAATCCAGAGATGGGAACAAGAAAAGTACCATTTGGTAGAGAAGTGTATATCGATCGTGAAGATTTCATGATTGAGCCTCCTAAAAAATATTTTAGATTATTCCCAGGCAATGAAGTTCGTTTAATGAACGCATACTTTGTTACATGTACAGAATATATTACAGATGAGACTGGTAAAGTTACGGAGGTTCATTGTACGTATGATCCTGAAACAAAGAATGGTACTGGTTTTACAGGAAGAAAAGTAAAAGGTACGATTCATTGGGTAGAAGCATCTACGGCTGTAAAAGCAGAAGTACGTCTGTATGAAAATATTGTAGATGAAGAAAAGGGAGTATATAATGAAGATGGAAGTCTTAATTTGAATCCAAATTCATTAACTATTCTTAATGAATGCTATATTGAACCAGCAATCAAAGAAGCAAAAGCTTTAGATAGCTTCCAATTCTTAAGACAAGGATATTTCTGTGTTGATTGTAAAGATTCAAAGGAGGAGCAATTAGTATTTAATCGAATTGTATCGTTAAAGAGTTCTTATAAACCGTCTTAGGGGGAGGATCAAAAATGGCTAATATATTTTCAGGATTAGAAAATTTCGGACTAGGTGAGTTAAAAGACCTAGATATATATAATACAGGCAGTACAGACAAGAAGGATTCAGATAAAGAAGCTGATAAACCCAAAATAACAGAAGCGGATTTGGTATTTGATAAGACGTATACTTGTCCAGTATGTGATAACGAGTTTAAGGCAAAAGCAGTTAAAACAGGTAAGGTAAAATTATTAGGAGCAGATTCAGATTTACGTCCAAAATATCAACTAGTTGATTCATTAAAGTATGATGCAGTTGTTTGTCCTGGATGTGGATATAGTGCATTAAATCGTTTCTTTACTTATATGACTGCACCACAGGCGAAGTTAATAAAAGAACAAATCACAGTTAATTTCCGTGGAATTGAAGATAGTGGTGAAATATACACTTATGATGATGCGATTGCTCGCCACAAGTTAGTTCTTGTGAATACAATTGTTAAGAAAGCAAAAAACAGCGAAAGAGCATATACTTGTTTGAAGATTGCTTGGTTACTTAGAGGTAAGATAGAAACTTTACCAACAGATACAGCAGACTACAACACGGAAGTTGCTAAGTTAAGAGCAGAAGAAGATGAATTCATCAAGAATGCATATGAAGGATTTACAGCAGCATTCTCAAAAGAAGTATTCCCAATGTGTGGAATGGATGAGAACACAGTTACATACTTAGTAGCTGATTTAGCAAGACGTTGTGGTAAGTTCGATGAAGCTGGAAGATGGATATCAAAAGTACTTGTTTCAAGAGATGCGAATGAACGTATTAAATCAAAAGCACGTGATCTTAAAGATCTTATTGTACAAGGAAAAAAAGATAACGCATAAGAATAGTAGATAAAAGCTAATATAAAAAGACAATCTTAATTTATAGCATGCCAATGCAGAGAGAAAATCTGAAAGGCATAAGTATAATTAAGATTGTCTTTTATTTTAATGTTATTCAACATCTACGCTATTTGTTTTTTGAATGGTTCTTGGCAATGCATCCTGTGAGTTTTTCCAAGGTTCATCTGCATTACGATAATCAAACTTGTCAATAAACCATGTTAAATCATCTCGAACTCGTTTCATATTTTCAAGATATATTTTATTCAAATCAGTAATAAAGGACTGTAACATATCACCGTTTAACTGGTTTGGTGCCATCTGATAAAGGTCTGCATAATGGTTTGTACATAAACCTTTAGAAGCAGCGAATAAATCACGGAATTCAGATTCTCTCTTATAGAGATAGAAAACAGTGATTAGATAACGTTCATAGGTTTGCTCAATGCGATTACATACAAAACAGGAATTCTTTAATGTGTCTACATAAGTGGAAATTCCCTTGTTTTCTGCCTTTTTCTTAAATAAAGAAGGGGCAGAAACCTTTTCTGAACCAGATAACTTTGCTAAATCATCTATAGTTTTGTCCATATGCGTTTTAAGCATAAGAGCTAGTCCAAGGCGATTTTGATTTTCGTATAATTGTTTAACATGTGTATTACAAAAGCCTACTTTATCTGTAACAGCACGAATATCATCTTCCATGTAGCTTGGTCCCATAGTGAAATCAATAGAATTTGTTTCCAAACTTTTGTACATGGAGCAAATAGGGCATTCGCAGTTTTCTTTATAGGCATCCATAACAGGTATTGTATAGAGTTGTTCTTTCATCGTGTAACCTCCGATCATGTATAAAGGCGAATAAGGGCTCGCCAGTAATTTCATTATAGCATAGGTGTCATGCGTTATGCTATAATGAATTAATTTGTGTGGGATAACATTTTTATAGGTTATGATGAAACGGGAGGAAAGAATGCAGATAAACATTGATAAAACAGCTATTGTAATAGATGCTGTAGAACACTTTGATTTAAAGCAGACATTGGAATGTGGGCAGTGTTTTCGCTATGAATGTCTTGATAATAATGAATATATTATAGTAGCTAAGGGGTATATGCTTCACGTGAAGCAAGAAGGGGATAGGTTAAGCTTCTATAATAGCACAATGGAAGAAGTGCAGTCTATATGGATTCCCTATTTTGATTTAGACAGAGATTATGGTGAAATTAAGCGGAGATTGAATGAAAAAGATAACCTTATTGGAGAGGCGATTGAACAAAAGTCAGGAGTTAGAATATTAAACCAAGATTTTTTTGAGATGCTAATAACATTTATAATATCTCAGAATAAACAGATTCCGCATATAATGCAGATTGTTGCGCGTATATCAGAGCGATATGGTGAATATATTGGGGAGTGGAATGCTAAGAAGTATTATAGTTTTCCGACACCAGAAGTATTAGGTCAGGCAACGGAACAAGACTTCTTAGATATGAAGGCTGGATTTCGTGCAAAATATCTGGTAGATGCATGTAGAAGGATTATAAATAGGGAACTATGCGAAGAAGAGTTGTATCAGATGGATTATGAAGAAGCTCTTGAGAAAATTCAAATCATAAATGGGGTTGGAGAAAAAGTAGGGAATTGCGTTTTACTATTTGGAATTGGAAGAAGAGAGGCGTTTCCGATTGATGTATGGATGGCACGGATTATGGAAAGACTCTATTTTAATAAACCAGCAAAGAAAGAGGAAATGCAGGCATTTGCAAAGGAACACTTTGGTGAATATGGAGGTTATGCTCAACAATACCTATTCTATTTTGCAAGAGATAATAGAGTGAAATAAGAAAAAGAGAGTAAAACTGAGAAAAAGAGAGCAATAATAAGATGAAAAGAGCTAATGATTGAAAACATCGGAATTTGCGAAAAAATTTCAGTTGCAATTGAAGGGTAAATTTACTAATATATAAATAATCTTTTAGCACTCAACCAAAGCGAGTGCTAATAATAAAAAATAAATTATGACTACGGGTAAAGGATACACTTTCCGTAACGACAAGAACAAGGAGGAATATTAATATGAAATTAGTACCTTTAGGAGACAAAGTTGTATTAAAACAATTAGAGGCAGAAGAAACAACAAAATCAGGAATTGTTTTACCTGGTCAAGCAAAAGAAAAACCACAACAGGCAGAAGTTGTTGCAGTAGGACCTGGCGGAGTTGTAGATGGTAAAGAAGTTACAATGCAAGTTAAAGTTGGAGACAAAGTAATCTATTCAAAATATGCAGGAACAGATGTAAAACTTGGAGAAGATGAATATATCGTTGTAAAACAAAACGATATCGTTGCAATTGTAGAAGACTAAGATTGCAGTATAATTATAATAGATAAAAAGGCTGTGGAAACAATAAAGTATGTAGTTTCTATAGATTGAAAATTATTTTTAGAAATAGGTATTTAATAGTACAATTAAAATTAGGAGGAAATAATATCATGGCAAAAGAAATTAAATATGGCGCAGAAGCAAGAAAAGCTCTTGGAGCAGGTGTAGATAAATTAGCAAATACAGTTAAAGTAACATTAGGACCAAAAGGAAGAAATGTTGTTCTTGATAAATCATTTGGTGCTCCATTAATCACAAATGATGGTGTTACAATTGCAAAAGAAGTAGAATTAGAAGATCCATTTGAAAACATGGGTGCACAATTAGTAAAAGAAGTTGCAACAAAGACAAATGATGTTGCAGGTGATGGTACTACTACAGCTACTGTATTAGCACAAGCTATGGTTTTTGAAGGTATGAAAAACCTTGAAGCAGGAGCAAATCCTATCATTTTAAGAAAAGGTATGAAAAAAGCAACAGATGCTGCGGTAGAAGCAATTCAAAAAATGAGTTCTAAAGTTACTGGGAAAGACCAAATTGCTAATGTAGCTGCAATCTCAGCAGGAGATGAAGAAGTAGGTCAATTAGTTGCAGATGCTATGGAAAAAGTTTCTAACGATGGTGTTATCACAATCGAAGAATCTAAGACTATGAAAACAGAACTTGACTTAGTTGAAGGTATGCAATTTGACCGTGGTTATGTATCTGCATACATGGCAACTGATATGGATAAGATGGTTGCTAATCTTGAAAATCCATATATCTTAATTACAGATAAGAAAATCTCTAATATTCAAGAAATCTTACCAGTACTTGAGCAAATCGTTCAATCTGGTTCAAGACTATTAATTATTGCTGAAGACGTTGAAGGTGAAGCATTAACTACATTAGTTATCAATAAATTAAGAGGAACATTCCAAGTAGTAGCTGTTAAAGCACCAGGATATGGTGATAGAAGAAAAGCTATGTTACAAGATATCGCTATCTTAACTGGTGGTACAGTAATCTCTGATGAACTTGGATTAGACTTAAAAGAAACAACTATGGATCAACTTGGTCGTGCAAAATCTGTTAAAGTTGAAAAAGAAAATACAATCATCGTTGACGGTGAAGGTAATAAAGAAGAAATCGCTGGTAGAGTTGCTCAAATCAGAGCTCAAATTGAAGAAACTACTTCTGATTTCGATAAAGAAAAATTACAAGAAAGACTTGCTAAACTTGCTGGTGGTGTAGCTGTTATCCGTGTTGGTGCTGCTACAGAAACAGAAATGCAAGAATCTAAGTTACGTATGGAAGATGCATTAGCAGCTACAAGAGCAGCGGTTGAAGAAGGTATCATCGCAGGTGGTGGTTCTGCTTACATTCATGCTACAAAAGAAGTTGCTAAATTAGTAAATGAATTAGAAGGCGACGAAAAAACTGGTGCAAATGTAATCTTAAAAGCATTAGAAGCTCCTTTATACACAATCTCAGCAAATGCAGGATTAGAAGGCGCGGTTGTTATTAGCAAAGTAAGAGAACAAGAGCCAGGAATCGGATTTGACGCTTTAAAAGAAGAATATGTTGACATGGTAGCAAATGGTATCCTTGATCCAGCTAAGGTTACTAGAAGTGCATTACAAAACGCTACAAGTGTAGCTTCTACATTACTTACAACAGAATCTGTTGTAGCAACAATCAAAAAAGATGAACCAGTTATGCCAGCAGGTGGCGGAATGGGAATGATGTAATATTCTTACAATGAATAGATGATAATGTGAGATAAAATAAAAAGACAATTTCTAAAGGCGCAGTAGTTGCTTCGAGAAATTGTCTTTTTTATGCTGTATTGTTGCTGTGAACGTTTTGCGTGAGACGGAGCAGTAAGGATTTATGTTACTGTTCATCGCGAAGCGTGTTACTGACCACGGAGTGAACAGTAACATGATTTATAAGTAGTTTATACAAATTTTATGACATTGTACTTTATTTTGTATGTTATTTTTAGTATAATAGATAATAACTGTTAAGTAGCTGTAACCAAAGTGAAAAGGATGTAGTGCTGAATGGTTAAATGCAATATGAAATTAGGAGGAAGTAATTAGATGGGAGAAACTTATGCAGAAGCAGGGGTGTCAAGTCTACCGACTATGAAGACATACCTTATTAAATTTGTAATAATATTTCTTACAGTAGCTAGTTTGTTTTTATCACTAAGTGTATCACCTGTTTTAATCACATTTGTAATGATTTGTATTATGGCGATGGTATTCATATTCCCTGGAGTAAGTTATGATTATGAATATATCTATTGTGATGGTCAAATCGATTTTGACCGTAT
>NZ_JAVBNS010000122.1:0-4026 GCF_031551385.1 Anaerosporobacter sp. | reverse complement strand
TCTACTATCATCGATTGCCAATTTCTCAAATTCTAAAGCATTAAAATTATCTACAACCTCTTGAGCAGTCTGCGTAACTGTAACACAATCGTCCATCATGTCTTGATAATCTTCATTTGTTGCCATTTTCTTAGTAACTCCTGCGCCAAAACATATAAATGCTTCTTGAGAATCTAATGCAATGCCAAACTCTCCAGGAAGCATCTTTTCCTTATTGAAGTTTGCTATATTTCCACGTCTTGACTGAATCGCCATCTCTACACCACCTCACCTATGTTATATTCAATTTTGCTTTAATTGTAGCAATATCAGATTGCATTGAGTATATAGTTTGAAACAAATCATTCACGCTACGTCCATTTACAAATACATCATCAGTACTATTTATATGAATATTATTATCGTAAATTTGAATCTGACCGCCATTTGCGGAAAAAGCAACATAATCTTCCATGAACATGATATTTCCATGTTGAGCATAAATATTTAATTCACCATCTGTATATATTCCGTCTTTTTTATAACTTGTTTCTAGCACATATTGATTATTTTCTATAACCGAAATCTTCATTCCATCAGAATTCAATAAACAATTTTCATTATCCTCTGCCATTAAATTACCATCAGAATGCAAAAATCCAACCGTTTGCATCGTTGAATGTTTATCATCTACGGAATCATGCATCCACAGCCACGGTCTATTATCAGCATCGTAAAGTTTAAAACTATCGTTTTCAAGTCCTCCACTAGTTATATTAAACTTACCTATCCTGCCATTATCAAACTCTCCACGAATACCTTTAATTGTTCCTGTATTAATCCAGTTTGCATTAATTCCAATAGCATTCAGAACGTTAAGAACAGCATTTCCATTAGAATCAAACCCTGCTGTATAAGTTTTTCCACCATCTGTACTTACTGCAAAAGCATCAGCCGTTTGTTTCCAAATTGTCATAGATGCAGCAAGTGTAGGTTTGTTGTGCATGTAATAGATAACCGAACCATCTTCTTGTACTTGCTCTGTCTTATAAACACCAAACGAATGAGCAAGTAAATCATTTAATTGTTGTACTGCTGAATCGTACTTTGTTATTTCTGACTTTGCAACCTTCCGTGAAGCAACAATAGCCTTTGTGGCTTCCGTGAAGCGAGAACTTGACAAACTACTTGGACTTTCTGCTCCACATGAAATAGATTCATTTGAGCCAATCCTATATCTTACATTCGTGATGTAGGTTTGATACGTGTTTTGTTTTCTGTCTGTTACATAAGCACAGTCTCCAGCTTCTATTGATGGATCACCTACAACTGATATTGATAACGGTCTGAACTTCATTCCGACAATCGTTGCTCCTACACTATTAGCAATAGTCGTTACTTGTTCCCTTGAAATCAATGGGTTATTTGCAATTTCCAATACATATCCTGCACTCCCATAAAGACTAGACGTTTCAACTCCCTCTGTATCAACCATAGACACTTTTAATCCTGTAATAACTACATCATCTGTAGCTATTGTAGGAGTGGTCATAATATCATACAAGTGATGATATTGGCCTTGATTAAGAAACGTTCCGCCATCTACAGAATCACCACTTGAATAATTTGTGAAGTTTCCTCCGTCTTTGTTATCTCCACTCTTATATGACGATTCGGTTGCAATATCAAATGTTCCACCATCTACATTATCTTCTTGTTCAAATGCTCCTGTATCATACCATTTCAGTTCCAATCTTCCATATATATCACATCTAGCATAACAGCCACTTAATTGTGCGATATGGCTAACTATTTCACGGTATGTTATAGCCTCACTTGTTGGTCTATTGGTAATTACTAGTGAAGCGTTTGTGAATGAACTTGAAAGCAATGGCACCTCACAATCAAGACAGCATTGTTGTAGCAAAGCAAACACTGTACATGGGAAATCTATTGTGCATAATGAAAATGGTTTATCTAATTTTTTCATGTTATCAAATGCGATTATATTAATTATTCCATTGCTTGAATTAGGCTCATATACTTCAAAAATACCCTTATGTAACCATTCTATAGTATTCGATAATTCAAGACCTACATAAGGCAAAATAGAAGCTCCATTGAAGTCATATAACGAGAACTTATCTTCTGTGTTATTCAATTTTAGTGTAAGCTGATTAATAATAACTGAACCAATATCAAATGAACTTGTACCACTTGTCGCATCTTCTATTGCTATTCCACCACTCATAAAATCTTCATCCGTTAGATTTAATATTGTTCCGTTAGCAAGCGTTATCTGCGCTTTCCCATGAAATCTTCTTTGATTTTTAATATACTCTTTATACTCATTACTAACATTGATTGCCACTGCATCACCTACTTTTCTATAATCTCAAAGGATAATGTTTTATATAATTTTTTTGTTGGTGACCATATTTTCATGTCTGTTTTTCTATCGCCGACATAAAAAGTTTTTGTCAAATTTGTCCCTGTCATAGCGTCTGGATAAGTTACACTGAAAAAAACCTTGCTATTAACTTGTTTCAATATTGTTTCTGCATCATCTTTTCCAATATTATTCCATGTAACAGATAATTTTCTTTTCTGTACAACGATATCTTTTGTAGCAGTACCAGCAAGCGTTCTTCCTGCCCCATCTTCGCTTGACAAATCAAATAAACTCCATGAAAAAGAGGATGGGTCCTTTACGGACACACCCTCAATTTTAATCATTGCCATATTGACCACACCCCCTATTAAGTGATAGCAACAGTCGTTTGGTACCTTTGATTATTAAATACATTATGTTTGTTAACTGTTCTGGCCATTTCTTTTCCATCTACAATAAGAACACTATCTCCTTGTGGCATTTCTGCTATTGCTTGCTTTATAGCTGAATACAATTCATCCTTAAGTCCTTCGATTACGATTGAATTTGTAGTTGAGTTTTCTATCTTGCCACCTATTGAAACATTTCCACTAACTAAATCTTGATACCCTTCTAGTCCTTGTGTATTAACCTTATATGCACTTTGGAATGTAAGAGGATTAATAGTTAACCCATCAGCAGAACTTTTAACCTTATTTGCCCACTTTCTCATCGTGCTGACTGTATCTTCTGAGCTTTCAGTAACGCCAATGTTATAACCTTCTATTGTATATTCACCGAATTTCCTAAACACCCTTGAAGGTGAATGAATATCCAGTTCCGTTTTCCCAGCTTCCTTTGCCTTCTTCATAGCATCTTTAACGGCCTGTGCAGCACCACCCCAATTTGCAGTAATTCCTGCTGCAAAACCCTTCATGGTTTGCTCACCAAATGTTTTGAAATCTGCTGATTGTCCATTTGATATATTCAGCTCTTCTTTTATCCCTGTTTTGGCATTAGAACCAGCACTTTTTCCAGCCTTTTTTATACTAGATTCCTTATTTTCAAGTCCAGTTGTAAAGCTGCCTGCACAATAGTTAGCAAACAGTTTGAAATCACTAGAACCCTCTCCCTTGATTCCTAAAGCATCTTTAAAACCTGATTTACCTTCGTTCGCCAAATCTTTTCCTGATTTACTTGTTTTCTTTTGTTTACTGTCCATTCCTTCTGCGAATTCATCTCCAACAGCTTTACCACTTTCTTTTGCTGTTTTCTTAACCAACTCTGATTGAGATGTTAAACCTGTATCAATTGTAGCAATCAGTTCTTCAATGCTCATACCTACATCAGGAGCTTTTAAATTCATGCCATCAATAACTGCTTCTGGAACATCTTCACCATTATCTATAGCTGTTTGCAACATCTTTTTATACTCATCAGAGCTCCCCATTGTTGCACCAACCAATTTCGCAATAGCTTCCGTGTCTCCTACCATTGCTTGAAGCATGTATATAGATGTAAGACCTTTGGATATGTTTTCAGGTACTTTTTTACCCTCTGCTTCCCACTGTTTTGCCTGTCTCTCCATTGCCTCTTGCGTAGGTTCCATTTCCTTAAGCAAATCCTTAAGATTTGATTTAGCTGAACCACTTAGCTGGTCAAATCCGCTCGTTACA
>NZ_JAVBNS010000147.1:0-4144 GCF_031551385.1 Anaerosporobacter sp. | reverse complement strand
CATATTAAAATTTTTGTGAATTTTTCTGACGATACGTTGTTCTTGTTTTGTATAGTCTGCACATATAGACTGCGCTACAAATTACTATTTCGTCAACAATTCATAGGACATACCCTTTTCTTTTAGCCAAGCTTTTCTTTGTTTATACGCAGGACAAAATTCGGAAACAATCTGCCAAAATTGTGCTGAATGATTCATCTCTATCCTATGTGCAAGTTCATGAACTACAACGTAATCAAGTATATTGCTAGGCATCATTATCAGATGCCAATTAAAGTTGAGATTCCCTAAGCTACTACAACTTCCCCATCTACTCTTTTGACTTCGAATAGAGATTTTTCCGTATGATACTCCCATCGCTTTTGCATATTGTTCTGCACGCATTGTGATAACATGCTTCGCATTCTTCTTATACCATGTTTCCAAACATTCTATAATAAAATCCGAATCTACCACTGGCGTTTCGATAAGAACAATGTCCTCTTGTACAGCGATATCGGCAACATTTTTTGAAGAATTATGTTGTATGTGTAAACGAAATGCCTTGTCTAGAAAAGGAATGCTTGCCCCTTCTTTTACTTCAATTCCATTTCGCGTTCTAACAACTTGCTTTTTATAGGAATGATAGATCCAATCCCGTTTTGTTTCTAATAAACGTATTACATCTGCTTTTGTTGCTTGCCATGGAATTTTAATTGTAACATTTCCACCAATAGATATTGCAATAGCTAGAGATTTTCGTTTGGAGCGAATAACCTCATATGGTATCTCCAAATCATCATAATAGATATAATGTTCGTCTATTGTTTTCGTTTTCCACTGTAACTCTTTCTCCACTGCGGCACTCCCCTTTATCTGTACGTTTGCGCTCCAAGCATTTAATAAAAAACACTAACAGAAAAGCAAGTATTTCTTTTCTATTAGTGTTTATGTATTAACTATTTAATCACACCAAAGTATACTAATACTAGAGCACCTAGTATAATTCTGTACCAACCGAATACTTTGAAATCATGTTTCTTAATGTAGCCCATTAGGAAT
This sequence comes from Anaerosporobacter sp., assembly GCF_031551385.1. Classification (GTDB taxonomy): domain Bacteria; phylum Bacillota; class Clostridia; order Lachnospirales; family Lachnospiraceae; genus Anaerosporobacter. The sequence goes on along the minus strand of NZ_JAVBNS010000147.1, from coordinate 3,103 downwards.
TTAATTACAACAACAGATACGATAAAGGCTACAATCATTCCTGTTAGCAAAATACCAACTTCTGTTCCAGTAGCTGGTAGGCCATATTTCACCAACTTTAATAAACTAGCACCAAACATTACTGGTACAGCTAAAAAGAATGTAAATTCTGCGGCTACACTTCTTGAAACACCAATTAAAAGTGCACCAACAATCGTAGCACCTGAACGGCTCGTTCCAGGGAATACAGCAGCGATTAATTGGAATACACCAATAATAATAGCCGTGTTAAATGTAATTTCTGATATTGAATTAATATGTGGCTTTCTTCCATGGGTATGGTTTTCAATAATAATAAATGCGATACCAAACACAATTAATGCAATTGCAATTACTTGATAGTTATAAAATAATTCTTCAATCTGTTCGTCCCATATGATTCCTATTACAGCAGCTGGAACACAAGCAACAGCAATCTTAAACCACATCATTAATGTTTCTTGCTTACTAAAATATTTCTCTTTCTTTGATAATGGCCTGAGTTGATTCGAGAATAAAACAACAACAGCAAAAATAGCCCCTAGTTGAATTACAACTTCAAACATACTAAAGAAATCGGCTCTTACTTTTAAATTGACAAACTCATTTAATAAAATCAAATGTCCTGTACTGCTAATAGGAAGCCATTCTGTAATTCCTTCTACAATACCAAAAAGTATCGCTTTTAAAAATTCTAACATACCTAAAAATTCTCCTCTCACTCCTGCTGACGGATGTGTCACTGTTCACTCCATGATCAGTAACACTAATATTTATGTCATTATATACCAATGTTAATCTTGACTTTACTATTATACTTTATGAATGTTTGTAACGCAATCATTATTACTATTCTATGCCCCACATCGTCCAAATAGACGGATAACTATAGAATTCGCTTAAACTTCTTTTCAATCTCATACTTGCTCATAGAGATAATCGTTGGTCTTCCATGTGGGCAATGATATGGGTTCTCAAGATGTAGTAATTGATCAATCAATGCATTCGCCTCTGCAACTGATAGACGATTGTTACCCTTTACTGCCGCTTTACATGACATAGATGCTGCTTTCTCAAGTATGGATTCTACTAGATTTGTAGGGCTTTCATCTACTAATGAGTCAATCAACTCAATCAGATAATCTTTCTCTGCAATTCCCAAAAGATTATTTGGAATCGCACGAACAGAGTATTCTTTTCCGCCGAAATGCTCAATCTCAAAACCAATCTCTTGTAGTAATGCCATCTGTTTTTTCAAAGCTTCCTCTTCGCGCATGGATAACGTCAATATAATTGGTGGTTGTAGCATCTGCGAAGCGGTATCTTTATTCTTATATGAGGCAATCAACTTCTCATATAAGACCTTCTCATGCGCTGCATGTTGATCAATCATAAACATCTTATCCTCATATTCAACAATCCAATACGTATTGAATAACTGTCCAATGATTCGGTGTTTACTACGAGCTTCCTCCGAAATCATCTTATCTTCAAACAGGGTGATTTGCTGGGGGATATTGTTTGCCTGTATTTCTATAGTTGAAATTTTATTATTGTCTTTATAATCACAATTTGTCTCATTAATTTGATTCGCTTTTTCTGTATCATCTTTGCTATGATTGATTTTTTCACTATCATTTTTATGAATATTGCCCCGATCTGTATCTGCAAGTACCTTCTTATCGACATGATAAGAAGATGTCTCATGGACAGTAGCTTTCAAGTTCTTCTCAATCGCTTCATGTGGATGTTTCATAATTGCATCAAGCTTACCAATCTCCGTCGCACCAACTATTGCCGTTTTACTAGGATCCACTCTTGTAGAATGCTGTTTTGTTGCAAATGCTGGTTTGTCTATTGGTGTGTTATTTTGCACGGGTGTTCTATCTACGATTGTAGAATTAACTATTTTTACATCCCTATCTGGTTGATTTCCTCTATTTGCTCCTTGCAGACGTTTTTTTTCAAAAGGTTCTGGAACGTTTTCAATTCGTTTCGCCTTTTCCTTCTCTTCTACTAACGCAACTTCTGGTATTAATTCTTTGCCAGCAAGAATATCCTTAATAGAATGAAATACCATTCCATAGATTTCATCATTATTGCGGAAACGAATCTCCATCTTTGTCGGATGAACATTTACATCGATAAACTCTCCTGGAATCGTTAGATGAATCGCAGTAAAGGGATAGCGATGAGACATCGTATAGGATTTATATGCCTCCTCAATTGCTTTATTAATAATTGCACTTTTTACGTAACGGCCATTGATATAATAATTCTCATAATTTCTATTTCCGCGAGAGATAATTGGTTTTCCGATATAACCATAGATTTCTACATTCTCACTCGATTCTTTTACTTCTACAACATTTGAAGCAATTTCGCGACCATAAATATTATAGACGATATCTTTTAGATTGCCATTACCAGAAGTGTGAAGTTTCACTTGATTGTTGCTCATAAACTTGAAGGAAACATTCGGATGGGATATCGCAATTCTTTCAATAATATCGCCAATATAAGACGCTTCTGTAGAGGCACTTTTTAAGAACTTTCGCCTTGCAGGTGTATTATAGAACAGATTTCGAATTAGAAATGTAGTCCCTTCTGGACAGCCGATTTCCTCCATCGTCTTTTCTACGCCACCTTCAATTACATAACGAATGCCAGTTAATTCACCATACGTTTTTGTTACAAGTTCAACTTGCGCTACTGCCGCAATACTTGATAGTGCCTCTCCTCTAAAACCAAGGCTTGCTACATGTAGCAAATCAAGCGCAGAACGAATCTTACTTGTAGAATGTCTGAGGAATGCAACTTTAATATCATCCCTTGCAATTCCAGCACCATTATCCGTAATACGTATAAAGCTAATTCCACCATCTTTGATTTCCACGGTGATTGCATTTGCTTTGGCATCGATGGCATTCTCTATTAATTCCTTTACAACAGCTGCAGGCCGTTCAATAACTTCTCCTGCAGCGATTTGATTAATGGTATTTTGGTCTAATAACTCAATTTTAGCCATTGGTATTCACCGTTCTTCCTATCCTTTAATCTGTTTTTGTAGCTGATATAACATATT
>NZ_JAVBNS010000185.1:0-4411 GCF_031551385.1 Anaerosporobacter sp. | reverse complement strand
ATCCTTTAATCTGTTTTTGTAGCTGATATAACATATTCATCGCATCCATTGGTGTCATATGTGCTACATCTAAGTTTCTGATTTCCTCAATTACTTGATTCGTTGAATCTACTGTAAAGAAAGAGAGTTGTCCATCCAAATCATTCTTTGCTTTTGCCTTGTGCGTAGTCATTTGCTGTGCATTCTCTTGCTCTTTTGCTTCGTAAGCACTGTTTTGTTGGCTAGATGTTTCTGCAACCTGACACTCTGCTTTATCACAAGAATGATCTCTATCCAGAAGGGAATCTGACATCTGCTTTACTTTATATGTAATATCATTGTCACTCAGTTCATCAACAATCTCTCTTGCACGTCCGAGAACTGCATCAGGAACACCCGCTAATTTCGCAACCTGAATACCATAACTCTTATCTGCGCCACCTTTGATAATCTTACGAAGGAATACAATGTCTTCCCCTTGTTCTTTTACTGCGATACAATAGTTATTTACACCATTTAATTTGCCTTCTAATTCTGTAAGCTCATGATAGTGTGTTGCAAACAATGTTTTAGCACCAAGCAAGTTTTTGTCACTAATATGCTCAATTACTGCCCAAGCAATACTTAGTCCATCAAATGTACTCGTTCCTCTGCCAATTTCATCTAATATTAGCAAACTGTTCTTTGTTGCGTTACGAAGAATGTTGGCAACTTCCGTCATCTCAACCATGAATGTACTCTGTCCAGAAGCTAAATCATCTGAAGCACCTACTCTTGTGAAGATACGGTCTACAATACCGATTTTGGCATACTCTGCTGGTACAAAGCTACCTACTTGTGCCATTAATACAATAAGAGCAGTTTGGCGCATATAAGTCGATTTACCAGCCATATTCGGCCCTGTTATAATAGATACACGATTATCCTCATTATCTAGGAACGTATCATTTGCAACAAACAAATCATTGTTAATCATCTTCTCTACAACAGGATGACGACCACTCTTAACATCAATAACTCCAGTTTGATTCATCTCTGGTTTTATGAAATTATTACGCTCTGCTACAAATGCCAGCGATGCAAATACATCTAGTTTTGCAACTGCTTTTGCCGTCGTTTGAATTCGTTTTACTTGTTCTGCTATCTGGTCTCTTACTTCACTGAATAGATTGTATTCTAAGCTAAATAGTTTATCCTCTGCTCCTAGAATCATATCTTCTAACTCTTTTAGTTCAGGAGTGATATAGCGTTCTGCATTTGCTAATGTTTGTTTTCTTGTCCATGTTTCAGGAACAAGGTTTTGATAGGAATTTGTTACTTCAAGATAATAACCAAAAACTTTATTAAACTTGATTTTCAGATTCTTGATACCTGTTTGGTCTCTTTCTTTCGCCTCTAATTCTGCTAGCCATGACTTACCATCTGTCTTTGCCCGTCGAAGACGATCTACTTCCTCATTGTAGCCTTCTTTAATGATACCGCCCTCTTTCACTGAAATCGGCGGTTCTTCATCAATCGAGTTGACAATAAGCGTACAGATATCTTCAAGAGTATCTAACTCTGTATCAATCTCTTTCATTAATGCACATGAAAAATCAGAGAGAAGCATTTTAATTGGTGGTAACATCGATAACGATGCTCGAAACGCAATTAAATCCCTTGGATTTGCACTCTTGTAACTCACTTTACTAATTAGGCGTTCTAAGTCATAGATCGGATTTAAGTATTCACGTAACTCTTCTCTTGTAATTGCAGATTGATTTATCTCTTCTACACAGTCAAGTCGTTCTCTAATTAATTCAATATCAATTAATGGTTGCTCTACATAGTTACGAAGTAATCTAGCACCCATAGCTGTTTTCGTTTTATCAAGAACCCATAATAGAGAACCTCTTTTTTGTTTCTCACGTAATGTTTCTGTTAACTCAAGATTTCTTCTTGTTGAACTGTCAAGAAGCATATATTTGCTTGTAATGTATGGCTGTATGTGTGTAAGATGGGATAGAGAGTTCTTCTGCGTCTCATATAGATACTTTAAAGCGGCCCCAGCAGCAATAACACCATATTCATAGTCATGTAATCCAAGTCCGTCTAATGAAGATACTGCAAAGTGCTCCTTCAATCCGTTTTGGCACATCTCTTCATCAAAATACCAAGACTCTTGTGAAGATATTGATATCTTTAAACGTTCTTTTAAATCTACAATATCCATACCCGAAATTAAAAATGCTTCATTACAGATAATTTCTGTTGGAAGGAACTTATTAATCTCATCTAAGAGTTTCTTCTTCGTATCTACTTCTGTTACATAGTAATCTCCTGTTGTAATATCTACAAATGATATCCCAATCCCGCTTTCTGAGTAAAAGATTCCAGAAAGGTAATTATTCTTTGTTTCATCAAGTGTCTGTGTATTCAAGTTTGTACCTGGTGTTACAATACGGCTAACATCTCGTTTAACAAGACCTTTCGCGAACTTAGGGTCTTCCACTTGTTCGCAGATAGCTACCTTATAGCCACGACTAATCATCTTGCTAAGATAGCCCTCTACAGAATGATAAGGAACGCCACACATAGGTGCTCGCTCCTCTTGTCCACAGTTCTTTCCTGTTAATGTTATTTCTAATTCTTTCGCACAGATTGTGGCATCTTCGAAGAACATTTCATAAAAGTCTCCTAAACGATAGAATAGAATACAGTCTGTATATTTATTCTTTATCTCCATATATTGTTGCATCATTGGAGTCAATTGCATAGTATCAACCTTTCTTTCGCTCTTTCTTTGTATTTTTAAATTTTATCTTATAATGCTTCCCATGTTCCTTTTTCAAGGAAATCATTCGCCGCATTTGTTGCTTGCTCAATAATATCTGCGTTATAACCAATCATACCGAGTAGTTTAATTGCATTTCTTGACTGTGCCCTATTAGAACACAATTTATAATCAAACAATACATCGTTATCGACAACTTCCTCTTGGAAGTGATAATTCGAGAAATGTTTCTCTAATATATACGTTAACTCAATATCATGTGTGGCTGCAAAGCAAAGGACATATCCTTTTGATAAACTTCTAAGAATCTGTGCAGATGCCGCAACTCTTTCGAGCGTATTCGTTCCACGTAGTACCTCATCAACAAAACATAAGATAGGTGTTTCGTCATTCATTGCATCTAAGATACGTTTTAACGATTTAATTTCAACAATATAGTAACTTTCGTTATTGAATAAATCATCTCGTAATGCCATAGAAGTATAAACTTGATAATAATTTCCACGGTACGAACGACTTGTACTTGTATAGATTGTTTGGGATAATATCGCATTGATAGCAAGTGTTTTAATAAAAGTAGATTTACCCGATGCATTCGAACCAGTAATTAATACACTTTGCTTTTCGTTAAGAGAGTTTACAACAGGATCATCAATTAATGGATGGTAGATATCTTTGGCATCTACAAAAGGCTTACCGCCTTTAACTAATTCTGGAACGCAATAATAATCAAGTAATTCACGAAAAGATGCAATAGCAACCATACTCTCAAGGTAACCAATTGTTTCATAAATCATCTCTAATTCTTCACTATTTTGCTTTATAATCGTAATCATTTTGCTGAATTTAATTAAGTCAGTATGAAGAAGCATTCTTTCATAGTCAAGTAAGCTATCAATTAAACTTCCGTTCATTGATTTTCCGCAGCTAATCCACATAGCGTTACGTCTTACATAACTGAATTTCTTAGAAGCTTCCACCATTTTGCTTACATATGGCTGTAAGAATGGATCTTTATTCTTGTCTAAATCTTCAACACTACTTAGGATACGCGTAATAAATGCAAGTGTTTTAAAGTAGTTCTCTATCGTTGCTTTTCGTTTATAGTATTGATAAACATTATTACCTATAGTTAAACAGATTGCTACTATCCCGATTCTAGGATCTAAAGCTATGATACCAAATGAAAGTAATAAAGACGCAATACAAAAATAATGTTGCCCTATCGAATATTTCTTTAAGTCCTTCATACGATTCATATATTCGAATACAGATATATTTGAGATTTTCCCCAACTCCTGCATTGCTAACTGAAAGCGAATTCTCTCTTCCTCGTGATCTGAAAAATATGTTATAATACGGTCACGTTCTTTTAATTCCTCTGCATCATAATTCATCTGTCTCAATAGAGAATATAGATATTCTTCACCAATAGAACTTCCTGTATTATTTAGTAACATATAGATATTCTTTAAATCCAAATCATTAAATGTGATATCATCAATATTCCCCTTATCAATTTTTCTGTAATTGTAATACCCTTTTAGTCCTTCAAAGTACTCAGATGTATATTCTTGATCAGGTACATCTCCAAATGCGTTCTTTATCTGTTCTTTCCACATTTGCATTCGCCGTTTTTCTTCTCTTTTGCTTAATATT
>NZ_JAVBNS010000129.1:0-10283 GCF_031551385.1 Anaerosporobacter sp. | reverse complement strand
GGGAAAGTAAAAATTAATGATTATGATATTAAGGCGTTACACTCCGCAGTTGTTTCTTTAAGTGAAGAAACAGAAATAAAATTATGTGAAGGTAAAGCATTACCTGTTATGGAACTGATGACAATAACGATAGCAGAGGATAGAAAAACAGCATTAGCAAAATGGTATCCACCTTCTGTTAACGGGAAGTTATTAGATGAGGGAGATATCAAATCGGCTATTACAAGAGAAGGGATTAAATATGGTGTTCAACCTGCTGTGATAGCAGATTTTTTACGAGAACGCTGTTATAATACGAATATTGTAATTGCAAAGGGATTAGAGGCAGTAGAGGGAAAAAGTGCACAGATTAAGTATTATTTTCAAACAGATCGTACATTAAAACCAAAGCATAATGAGGATGGTTCTGTTGATTTTCATCAATTAGATACGATTAGTCATGTAGAGAAGGATCAATTAATAGCGGAATTATTTCCTGCAGATACAGGAACCCCTGGAATAGATGTTCTTGGAAACGTAATTCGTCCACAAAAAGTTACTAACAAAATAATGAGGCATGGAAATAATATCTATCTTTCAGAAGATGGATTAAAGATGTATTCAGGTGTTGCAGGGCATGTTGATTTAGCGGATGATAAAGTATTTGTATCTGATACATTTAATGTATTAGCAGATGTAGATACATCAACAGGAGACATCTCTTATGATGGTAATGTTCATATAAAAGGAAATGTTAGAACAGGATTTACTGTTCGTGCAAAAGGAGACATTATTGTAGAAGGTGTTGTAGAAGGTGCAGAGCTGTATAGTGATGGTCAAATTATATTAAAACGTGGTATTCAAGGAATGAATCGTGGTCTTTTACAAGCAAAGGGGAATATACTAAGTAAGTTTATTGAAAGCTCGACTGTAAAATCAGGTGGTTATGTAGATACAGAAGCGGTATTGCACAGTAAGATATCGGCAAGAACAGATGTTATTGTTAGCGGTAAAAAAGGCTTTGTAACTGGTGGGGAAATTAAAGCAGGTTCTCTAATTCGCCTAAAAACGGCAGGTTCTACAATGGGTACGACAACAGTACTAGAGGTGGGAGTTGATCCTACATTAGTTGATTCTTATAAAGATTGCGAAGCTCAAATTGTTTCAATGCAAGAGGAGAAAGAAAAAATTGTTCAAATCTTAACATTGTTTAAAAAGAAGGTTATGACTGGAGAAAAGTTATCAGCAGATAAGCTACAGCATCTGCAAAAGCTATCAATACAAAATGCGGAGATTGATCAAAAACTGATACCGCTAATGGAACAGTATGATGAATTGCAAGAACAGATGGAAGAGAATATTAATGGTAAAGTTATCGTTGAGAATATGGCATATTCCGGAGTTCGTATATCGATTGGAAGTATCATGTATATTGTAAAGAATGCGGAGCACCATTGCCAATTTGTAAAAGATAAAGCAGATATTAAAGTGGTAGGGTTAATGTAGTCAATTAATAGAAAGGAGAGGGTCCTATGCCGATTACTCCATTAGATATGTTGACGTTGATACCTCGTACAAATGAAGTATCGAATATTAAACAAGTTGAAATGCAACGTCCAACAGAAGAGCAAGCACAGATGAATAGTGCATTTCAACAACATGTTAAGCATGAACAGCGAAGAACGGTGGAAACTAGCAAAGGTGAAAACAAAGAGTTTCGTTATGATGCGAAAGAAAAATGAAATGGACAATCACAAGGGAATAAAAATCAGAAGGGAAAGAAAAACCAGGAGGAATCTAAGGTGAGTACGCACCCAACCAATGGTGGTTCATTTGATATTAAGGTATAAGTAGGAGAATGTATATGACAATATTTGATGTATTCATGGTGATTCTTGGTTTAGTTTTAGTGTTGGTAAGTTTCTTTTTCACAGAGAAGGCAACTTCGAAAGGGGAAAAAGGACAGGTGATGAATGCGACACAAAGATTAGATGAAGATGCCATACTTGCAATACAGGATACTGTAGAGGACAATTTAACAAAAATATCAGAAGCACTAATTGTTAAGACAGAGAATACCCTTAACAAAGTGACAAATGAAAAGATAATTGCTATTAGTGATTATTCGGAGCAACTTATCGAGAAGATAGAACAAAATCATACAGAAGTAGTATTCTTATATAATATGCTTAATGAAAAAGAGAATGTTATGAAAGAGAACTATTCGAAAAGAAATGATTATTCTAAAAAGGAAAATCAGCTAGCGAATACACAAACAAATGATAGTACACATAACAACCAAACGAATTCTAAAGATGTGGCTGCAATAGATAGCAAAGTCAAACAACCTGCGAGAGATATTCAAGGTATTAATGATGATGAGGCAGCTATGCTTGTTAATAATACAGGTTATACGTACCATGAGCAAGCATTTACGGAAGAAGATAAACAAAATAACAACCAAGAAATTATGAGATTGTATGCTGAAGGGAAAACAATTACTGAAATTGCAAAGACTCTTGATTTAGGAAAAGGGGAAGTGAGTTTTGTAATAAATCTTTATAAGCAAAATTAACTTATTGTTGGTTAGGAAGGTTTGGATTGTATATGAAATTAAAACTAAAATACTTTATTCGTGGTTTTGGGATTGGTATTATATTCACGGCTATTATAATGTCGATATCGTTACAGGCATCTCGCAGTAAAATAATTAAAGATAATGCTTTGACAAAAGAAGAAATTATGGAAAAAGCTATGGGCTATGGTATGGTAATGGAATCGACAGAAGATGTAAAAGGTGATGAATCTCAGCAAGAGGATCAAAATCAAGAAGATAATCAGGATATAAAAAATCAAGATGAAGTTCAACATGTGGATAATCCTAAGGATGATAGTTCTAAGGAGGACGATACATCACAAAATGAAGTAAATAATGATAGTCAAAATGATGATAACGTAGATTTACCAAATAAAGAATCCGATGATACGCAAGATTCAGCAAATAAGGAAACAAATGAAAATGATTCGAAAGAGGATGAGTCGAATGATAATGATTCAAAAAAGAACAATAATTTGGTCGTATCAATTGATTATATCCCTATTGAGATAACAACAGGAATGACAGCTACAAGTGTAGGGAAATTGTTAAAGGAAAAAGGTGTTATTGAAGACCCAGATGAATTCCGTAGATATATGTCTGAGAATGGCTATTCAGGGAGAATACGAACTGGTAACTATTTGATACCTGTTGATGCTACGTATAAGAAGATTGCAGACATTATTGCAGGAAAACGTAAATAAATAAAAAACGTAAATAAAATAAAAAAAGCTTGTCATATGAAAAATCATGTGATATACTTGCTATGTTAAAATACACGTATATTGATTTCTAGCAGGGTGCCGAAAGGTCTACTAGTAAGCTGAAATATACGGAAGAAGACAACCAAATGGAGGTAAATTATGAGCGTTATATCAATGAAACAATTACTTGAAGCAGGTGTACACTTTGGACACCAAACTAGAAGATGGAACCCTAAAATGGCTGAGTACATCTATACTGAAAGAAACGGTATCTACATTATCGACTTACAAAAATCTGTAGGTAAAGTAGACGAAGCTTACAACGCAATTAAAGATGTTGTAGCTGACGGTGGTACTGTTCTTTTCGTTGGTACTAAGAAACAAGCTCAAGATTCTGTTAAATCAGAAGCTGAACGTTGTGGAATGTACTATGTAAACGAAAGATGGTTAGGTGGTATGCTTACAAACTTCAAAACTATCCAAGGTAGAATTGCAAGATTAAAAGCTATCGAAACTATGTCTGAAGATGGTACTTTCGATGTTCTTCCTAAGAAAGAAGTTATCAACCTTAAGAAGGAACAAGAAAAACTTGAAAAGAATCTTGGTGGTATCAAGAACATGAAGAACATTCCAGATGCAATCTTCGTAGTTGATCCAAAGAAAGAAAGAATCTGTATTCAAGAAGCACATACATTAGGAATTCCACTAATCGGTATTGCTGATACTAACTGTGATCCAGAAGAATTAGATTTCGTAATTCCTGGTAATGATGATGCAATCAGAGCAGTTAAATTAATCGTTGCTAAGATGGCTGACGCAGTTATCGAAGCAAACCAAGGTGCTCAATTAAACGATGAAACTCCTGTTGATGAAGCAGTAGAAGCGTAATCGGATATCTATACCCTTTAAGGGGTAGAGCGTGTCTGAAAATTATTGCACAGTAAAGTACAGGTTTTTTAGACACATTCTAGCGATAATGCTTCAGCAGGGTTGCCCAGTTGAAGCATTATTTCAATAATAATAGAAAATTCATATACTGTATTTTTGTTATTATGAGTGAATTAATAGCTTGTATATTATGCGATTACTTGCAGAATATATATATGTTTTATGTTAAATAGAGTGGCGAAATGCTGCTCATATAATAAGAATAAAATACGGAAACGTAAATTAATAACGGAGGTATTTAAACAATGGATATTACAGCTTCAATGGTAAAAGAACTTAGAGAAATGACAGGTGCAGGAATGATGGATTGTAAAAAAGCTCTTGCTGCAACTGAAGGTGATATGGACAAAGCAGTAGAGTTTTTAAGAGAAAAAGGTCTTGCTGCAGCTGAAAAGAAAGCTGGTAGAATCGCAGCAGAAGGTCTTGTTGCAACTAACGTATCTGCTGATGGTAAAGTAGCTTCTATCGTAGAAGTAAACAGTGAAACAGATTTCGTTGCGAAAAACGAAAAATTCCAAACTTATGTAGCAGAAGTAGCAGCTCAAGCAGCTATGACTTCAACTACAGATATCGAAGCTTTCTTAGCAGAAGCTTGGGCAGCTGATACAACTAAGACTGTAAAAGAAGCTTTAGCATCACAAATCGCTGTTATCGGTGAAAACATGAACATCAGAAGATTTGAAAAAATCACTGCTGAAAACGGATTCGTTGAATCATACATCCACGCTGGTGGTAGAGTAGGTGTTTTAGTTGAGGTTGAATCAAACGTAGTTAATGATAAAACAAAAGCAATCGCTAAAGATGTAGCTATGCAAGTAGCAGCAATTTCAGCTAAATATTTATCATCTGAAGATGTTCCTGCTGAATACAAAGAACATGAAAAAGACATCTTAAAAGCACAAGCAATGAACGAAAATCCAGACAAACCAGAAAACATCATTGAAAAAATGATTATTGGTCGTCTTAAAAAACCATTCATAGATGTTTGTTTATTAGAACAAGCATTCATCACGGATGAAGATGTAACGGTTAAAAAATACGTTGAAACAGCAGCAAAAGAAGCTGGTGCAGAAATGACAATTAAGAAATTCGTTCGTTTTGAAACAGGTGAAGGAATCGAAAAGAAATCAGAAGATTTCGCAGCTGAAGTAGCAGCTCAAATGGCTAAATAAGCAAAGTTTTCAATACAATAAAATATAAACTTGGAAAGGCTCTGAATGCCTTATAGTATCGGTTTTTATCTGATATATAAGGGGTTTGGGGTCTTTTTTGATGTTTCATAAGGTTTTTATCGAACCAGCTAAGATTATCAATTTCTTATTTCCTTTAAGAGCATTGACACTAAAAAAGTCATATGCTATACTGTGCTTATCGCGCATACACATTATATACTGTTCTGGAATAAAATTGTCTGAAATAAATTGAAGGTTGAGGTGATAAACTATTGAATATTATCATTGTAAATTCTGCTGATGTACCAATCTATGAGCAAATTATGAACCAAATAAAATCCGCTATCCTATCTGGCGAACTAAAGGAAGGTGATCTTTTGCCTTCTGTTAGGGGATTGGCAAAGGATCTGAACGTAAGTGTTATCACGACTAGGAAAACATATGAGTGTTTAGAGGCAGAAGGATTTACTATTAACATGGCAGGGAAAGGTTCTTTTGTTGCACCACAAAATATGGAACTTCTTCGAGAAACTAGATTGGTAGAGATTGAAAAAAAACTTGAGTACATTATTGAGTATGGGAGACCAGTTGGAATATTGGGTGAAGATTTGAAAAAAATAATAGATGAGTTAAGTTTGGAGGAATAAGATGGATACTGTTTTAGATATCTGTGGTCTTTGTAAAAACTATAATGATTTCAGCTTGCGTAACATAAACATATTACTAGAAAAAGGAACATTAACTGGATTCATAGGACCTAACGGCGCAGGAAAGACGACAACCATTAAAAGCATATTAAACATTATTAAGCCTGACGATGGAAAAATTACAGTAATGAATATGGACAGTATTAATGAGGATTTGGAAATAAAATCCAAGCTTGGAGTTGTTCTTGATGATGGACATTTTTACGAAGATTTAACATTACAAAAAATGAAAAAATTGATTGCACCTATGTATCCAACATGGAATGATAATGCTTATCAAAACTATATTCAAAAATTTGGTCTGCCAGAAAATAAAAAGATTAAAGAGTTATCTAGAGGTATGAGAATGAAATATGCACTTGTTCTTGCTCTATCGCATGATGCAGAACTTTTTATTCTAGATGAGCCTACATCTGGTCTTGATCCTTTGGTGAGAAGTGAGCTGATTGAAATACTCAAAGATATCGTATTAGAGGAAGGTAAAACTGTTTTGATGTCAACACATATAACTTCTGACCTTGATAACATTGCAGACTATTTAATTTTTATATTTAATGGAGAAATTATTCTACAAGGACAAAAGGATGAAATTAAGGAGCAGCATGCCATTGTAAAGGGAGATACGGCGGTTTTATTGCCTGAGTATGAGAACAATTTTGTAGGTATTAAAAAAACACCTTATGGATTTGAGGGGCTGACAGATAATAGAATGGAACTCAAAAAGTATTTCGCTGATAAATTTGTTTATGAAGTTCCAACAATAGAAGATATTATGCTCTACTATACAAGGAGGCTTAAATAATGCACTCAAACTTTCTTAATTTTATAAAAATGCAGATTTCATCATTGAGCCAAATTCTTTGGTTACAACTACTTAGTATTGCATTATTTCTGATGTTTTTTAATCAAATAAACGCCAATAATGATTTGGCAAATGTCATTATATACACGATGGGTCTTTTGATGTTATCTTATTTGATTATGCGAAATTTTATGTTCAATGACGAAAAATATAAAACAAAATTACTATTCGGTATTTTACCTGTGACATCAAATATAATTATTGGGACAAGAGGTGTTATTGTTTATCTTTTCTGCTTAATTGCCACGCCTCTGTTAGTTTTGTTTTCTGTTGTAACACATGTAATAAGACCAGAAATATTTGCGGTTGTTCAAGTGAATATTCTACCACACGGTTTACTGTTGGCTTCGGTTTTCATGCCAATCGAGTTCTTGATATTTCAAATATTTGAGGCCCAAAAAGCAGATATAATTGGTGCGCTTGTATTTTTCCCATACATGGGACTTATAGCGCTAATATATAAGTATATGATGAGTAGCTCTTTGATTTTTGGTGTGATTATTATCGCAGTCATAGCAAATGTATTTGTCTATAGGATTTCTGTTTGCCTATATAGAAATAAGGAATAGTACAAATTGGATATGGATCACTATAATTCTTTTGATTATCTAATAAGAACACCTATGCGAGCTGGGAATGATATCTTAATTGTAGATAGCGTGTATGGATTTGCAGGTATAATTAATATAATGACTCAGATTGTAGGTAAGTTAGTAACGCTAATTTCTATATTATCAATTATCAAAACAGTTAACAAAAGCGAAAGGACGTGTTTATAATGAATAATATACTTAAAGTTGGAATAGTAGGTTGTAACGGAAAACTAGCGAAAGAAATTATAAATGTTATAGCAGAAAGAGAGGATTGTCAAATTACTTCAGCAATAGCAAGTAAGAGAAGTGCATCTGCAGGAAAGATACTTTCTCAAAATACAGAAACAGCACCAGTTATAATTGCTGATGATATACTATTAGCGAAAGAATGCGATGTATTGATTGACGTAACGAATAGAGATGCATTTATAAATGACAATTATGAAAAGTACATGCAACTGAAAAAGCCAATTATTCTGGCAACAACAGGATTTAATGCAGATGATACGAAAAAGATTGATGCATTAGCCAAAGAAATGATTATTGTTAAATCAGCAAACTACAGTTTTGAGTTGGTATATTTCATCGAGGCATTGAAAAACTATGCAAAAGTAGTAAGAGATATTGATGTTTCTATCACGGAGGTACATCATAAAGAGAAAAAAGATGCACCAAGTGGAACTGCATTAGCCATAAGAGATGCTTTGTTGGAAGCAAATAACACATTAAATATAGAGATGTGCAGTATTAGAGCGGGAATCGTACATGGAGAACACAGAGTACTTTTTGCGAATATGTCTGGAGAAGAGATTGCATTTAGCCACAAGGCTACATCAAGAAGATGTTTTGCTGATGGAATTGTGAAAATTATATTTATGCTGAGCAACAAGGAAAATGGGTTATATACGATAGATGATTTTGTAGAGTAATGTAAGAGGCAAAGAACTATACTGTTGCAACACTTACGTATTATCATTATTGGAATGAAGAATTTATGTATGTATTTAGGCCAATGTATAAAAAGATAGATGAGCTATGTTGTATTGATGAAGATGCGTTCGGGGGAATACCTGGATTGGATTTAGATGTTAAGAAAGAGGAATGTGTAAGAAGAAATTATGTTCCGTCTTTTATTGTTATGAGAGTACTACCAAAGAATAGAGAGGACATACGCCAACTTTTAGAAGAATTGGATATGGATCACTATGATCCTTTTGAGTATCTAATAAGAACGCCTATGCGAGCTGGACAGGATAATTTGATAGTAGAGAGGGCATGATGTTGATGAGAGAGCTACTAGAGAGGTAACTCTCTTTTCTTGACATATAAACATGTAATAATTTATATGTTTGGGAGTGTACAAGTCTGTATTAAGTGTAATATAGGAGGTTTTTTGCATAAAGCTAAATGGAGATTCTTATTTGCGAAGTAATGTAGCATAGTGAATGATGTAATAGTTGCATTGTGGAATATTATGGTATATAATGTTGTTGTAATATGATATTATAAATAAAAGTGATGAGAAACCGAGACTTGCTTCGATATTATCACATCTCTAGAATAAGAAGTATGAGAAACACAATTATCTTCTACCTTTCAGTAAGTACGAATTATGTCAAAATGAAGAACATTGAGCAATTGTCTTTGCTGTAGAAATTAGGGTAGAGTCAGCAGTGGTTGCCAGAAGTAGGCATTTGGGCTGGAATTATTTGTTGGATAGTCGTTATAAACATTAAGCGTGGACGGCTTGCGCACTACTGTGTAAGATTAACCAATAAAGAGTATAAACCAGATATTAATAGTAGGTCTCCTTCTGTGATGAAATGATATGAAGAAATTTAGCTGGAAAGTCGCAGGATATTCATGTTGATAACAGGGGAGTTTTTGTTAATGTGTTGATTTTTCATAGTTTGTATAAACATTGTTTACGAAGAAAATCTTTATGATATAATTTTGGGGTGTCGGAGATACGTAATATTAATGAATTTGTTGGTTTGTTACAGAAAGGAATATTATGGTAACGAATGTATTGATGAAATGTGGAGTTTGTGAATCAGTAATTAATTTGAAGTGGCAAGTAGGACATGTTGAAGAAACACCTGTTTGCATTATTTGCCCAGAGTGTAGAACAACTTTAAAGTTCGTCTTAATGGTTTACGATGAAGATTTAACGATAGATATAAAAACTAAAAGTGCTATACAAGTATATGACGGAATTCCTAAATATTTTGCTGAAACTTCTTCAGAATTATTAACTTTCAAAATTAAAAATCAACCGAGCATTAAACCAGGGTATACTCCATTTATACGGACAAGCCAAATGATGGGGTTGGGAAAATATGAAATGTATCAAAAACGCTTTTTATTAGGTGTTCAAATACGAAAAGAATTTAATCACATATTTCAAAGAATAAACGAATTGTATATGAATGGAAATACTGAGTTTCTTTCTAAAGAATTAGTCAAATATTCTTCAACAGCATCTGATGCTAAAAGTTTATCTGATATTGATATAACAAAAAAGCTTTATTTTTTTAATATATCCTATCTAAATAAATTCTTTAAAAAAGGAGTTTTAGGACAATTAAATGATACAATCCTTGAATATATGAAGGTTTTAAGAGAAAATAAAAAGTTTCTTTATGATACTTTTTTGATAAATGTTTGTACTGATGAAAAGTTATTTGATTATGAAAAGAAACTAATAAGAGTTATTAATATG
>NZ_JAVBNS010000101.1:0-14277 GCF_031551385.1 Anaerosporobacter sp. | reverse complement strand
CTACTAATTAAGTTTTTTTTATTGTATAATAAGTTTATTGTATAAGTTCACTCTTTCTTGTGTGTATTTGCGTATAAACTTATTATACATCAAAAAGGTTCTCATATGATATTTTTTATGAAAAAGTTGTAAAGTGCTACTTTAATAAATGAAAAAAGAAAAATAAATAATAAATCAGAAAGACATTATGTGTCTATGTGGATTTGTATAATCTTGATATGGAGTAGAGAGATTGGAGGATTTTACATGGTAAACGAAAGTACTGAGAAAGCCGAAAGAATTCTTGGTATTTATACCAAGTTGATGAATGGCATGATTGTTAATAAAGCGGAAGAAGCCAATAACTACAAGGTCAATGAAAGAAGTATTCAAAGAGATATAGATGATATAAGAAATTATCTGGATCTCGGCATTGGTAGAGATGGTATTATAAATTCATTAATATACGATCGAGTGAAGAAAGGTTATAGATTAGAACAGATATATAAGCAGAAGTTTACGAATCCTGAAATACTTGCAATATGTAAGATACTTCTTGATAGTAGAGCATTTACAAAAAAAGAAATGACAAAAATGATTGATAAGCTGATTGAATGCTGTGTTCCGAAGAAAAATCAAAAACTTGTAGAAGAGTTAATTCGGAATGAGGAATTTCATTATATAGAGCCACAACATAAATCTATGTATATAGAAAAAATGTGGAATATAGGGCAGGCTATTCATGACAACAAATTTATTGAAATTGACTATCTTCGAACAAAGGATAAAGTGATTGTTCATAGAAAAATAAAGCCTTTAGCGATTATGTTTTCTGAATATTATTTTTATATGCTAGCTTTCATTGATGATGATGAGGTAAAAAAGGATTTTGATGTTTTGAATGATTCATTTCCTACAATATACAGAATAGACAGAATACAGAATATTGATGTAACAGATGAATATTTTAAAATTCCATACTCCAGTAGATTTGAGGAAGGTGAATTCAGAAAAAGAATTCAATTCATGTATGGAGGAAAGTTAAGAAAAATTCAATTTAAGTATTATGGCTTTTCAGTCGAAGCTGTGCTAGATAGATTACCAACAGCACAGATACTTGATGAATCTAATGGTGTTTATACAATTTCAGCAGAAGTTTTTGGTGATGGTGTGGATATGTGGTTAAGAAGCCAAGGTGACCTCATAAAGTTAGAAAAATAGAATTTTTGTACATACAAGGAGGAAAAAATGAGAAAAGTATTTATAAAGTACGATCCCTATGAAATGAAATCAATGGTTTATGTAGATGGGAAGGAAATACAGAAGAACAAGCACTGTGATCCAAATTTAAAAAAATATCTTGATTCCAATGTCCATATGCCAATTCAATCATGGATTGATCCAATTGAAAGAGATGGCTGGAAAGGACTTCTAGAAACACTTTGCCTAATGGGAGATAAGGATATTGTAATTGAATTTGCAGGAAGAAAGATTGATTATGAAAGTGTAAAGGAATCTCTGAACATTCAAAATGCCAAAAGAAATTTAAATGCAAAATTGGAATTTTGCGAATTAGTAGAAGAAATTATACCAGATACGGAAATGAGAAAAAATATTGAAGATGTAATAAACTTGATGTTAACAGATGAATTTGAGGAAATTGTAAAGGAATCAAATTCGTCGGAATTAATTTGCAAATACGAAAAATTAAAGACTACATATGAAGAGATAGAAGCAGAAGAGTTTAGAATTGTATTTACTGGTACTTATAGTAGTGGGAAATCATCTACAATAAATGCACTTATTGGAAAGAATATTTTGCCAACAGCATCAGGAACATGTACAGCAAAAATATGTAAGATAATACATGCAACATCAGATGTGGCCTTTGCAAAAGTAAAGTATGAATATAATGGTAAGACTAAGGAAATAGACTGTATGGATGAAATTGCGGTGCAGGAAAAAATTAAAAGTGCTGAGGATGCAGTAGAAACAATCACAGTTTTTACAGATTTATCAAAGTTATATCCTGCAAATGTGGAGAAAGATTTTAATCTTGTGATTATTGATACTCCAGGTACAGACAGTGCAACAGGAAATGATACAGAGAAAATGGAAGAAGAATATAAGAGATTATCAAAGAAATCCCACATTGAAATAACAAAAGAAGTTCTAAAATCAAAGCAAAAGGAAATGGTGGTTTTGATTTCTGATGATAAATTAGAGGATGACAATATTGTTGAATTATTAGATATTATCGAAGAATCCGCAGAAGAGGATGATGGAAATTTTAACGATCGCTTTCTGTTTGTAATGAATATGTGTGATTCATTATCCTATTCCAATCAAGGTGAAACACTTGGAAATTATGTAAAGAATTTTATTGCTAATATTAAGAAAGTTCCGAATTCATCAAGAATAAGGAATATAGTTAATCCAAGAGTTTTTCCTATAACGTCAGGTGCAGCATTAGCAGTTGTAAATGGATTTACAACTGAGCCAGGAATGGAAGAAGGAATGACAAAAAAAGCCGAACTATATGGATATTATGAAAGTTTTTGTAAAAAAGTATATTTTCATGATCCAGCTAAACTTGAACAGAATTTTAGTCAATATATTGAGGAAATAAAAATAAAGTATGGAAATTACCATAACTATTGTCTAGAGAAACAAAGTGCTGTCTCAGAAGCTAAAAAGTATGCATATGAACAACAATTGAGTGGGGATTTAAGCATCCCTGAACGAGTTATGATACATTCAGGGATACCTGCACTTGAAACAGCAATTCAAGAATACATAAAAAGTTATGCATATCCGATAAAAGTACGTCAATTATTGAGTTGCTTTACAGATATTCTTGTGGAGCTAAGTTCTTTAAATGAGTTAAAAATGGAGACTTTAGACGAAGCAAAAAAATGTTACAGCGGTGCTGTTTCAAACAGAGAAAAAATAGAGGCAGAGGAAAAAGAAATAAAAGAAAGAAAAGACACTCTGATAAAAGTAAAAGGAAAAATGAATTTCGTAAAAGGAAAGGTAGATAAGATCAAGGAAACTATTCCAGAAATCAATAAGATAAGATCTATTTTTTATGGAATTCAGAATGGCATCGCTAATAGAGTTAACGGAAAAACAGAGGTATTAAAAGAAGAAGGGAATTCGATAATAGCTTCCATATCAAAGGAAATGGATTCTTTACTAGGTCAAATAAATGACATTGTACATGAGGTGAAGAATAAGAAAAGAGAAGAAACTAATGAGTTATACAAAACTTTTATATTGTATTTAAATGAATTGGAACAAGCTGGACTTATGAACAATGGTGCTTTCTCATTAAAGGATACCGTTGCTTATCAAGAACTTGTTGATAAAGAGCATTTTTTTAATCCAGTAGAAACTACTAGAGATGAAACGAATTATAAAAAGGGACATATAGAATTTAGTTATGGTATAGGAAATTTCTTTGATTCAATTGGGCGTGCGTGGAAAACAAGAAAAGAGCCAGAAACCGTTAAGAGAACTTACATCAACATAGAGAAATATATTTCGGAAAATATAAATCCGATAGAAGCTAAAGTAGATAAGTATGTTGAAAAACTTAAAAATGATTACCAAAGCGATATAAAGTCATTGAAGGAAGATACAAAAGAACGAGTTGATAAAGTCATAGCTTTAATTAAAGAGAAAGACATTGCAATTGCAGAGATGGTAAATGTAGCTAAGCATATTGCTATGGATGAACAAAACTGTAAAACTGAAATTGAAAAATTAGAATCAATAGAAAAATATCTTGAGTGTTTAATTTCTAAAATATCATATATACAACTATAAGGAGGGGATTAAGATGTATTTTAATTCTAATGAAACATATAGAGAAGCAATAGAAAATGAAGATAAAGGTGTGATAAGAGCACTTCTTGTTGGAATTATTGGTGCAGATCCTACATTTGCAACAAATGAATATGAGGAGGCAAGAGGATATATAAAAGAACAAAGTAAGAAATTACATGGAAACGAACTCATTATTGATGAGCAGTATAAACTTCAAGAAGATGAGTATGTAAAGAATGAAGATGAGTGGGATGAATCATATTATCAGATGCAACTTGTATGGTTGAGAGATAATTTTGCTATTGATACCAGACTGTCCAAGATAAAGGAGATAGGAAAAGTAGTTTACAAAAATAGAATGACAATGGGGAAAACCAAGGCACAGAGAAGAAAACTTAATGGGAATAGTTCAACTGGTACAATTAATGATATAACGCAAAAAAAAGAACCTGTCGTTATGACAACCAGTAACGATAAGTCAGATATATGGTTGTTCAGTAAAACGTGGTGGGCAAAGTATTGGTGGTTGTTAGTAATAGGTGTGGCTGTAATTTATATGGTTTGTAATTTTTTTTTTAGAAAGATTTTAGAAAAAAAGGAGGAGTCATAAATGGCAAAAGATGATATTGAGGTTAGAAAACATCAAGATTTAGATGCGGCACTTGCTCAGGTTGATAAAGTGATTATGCGAAAATATATATCGAGTATTGATAAGAGACCAGTGTTTATCCCAACATATGATGTGTCATTTTCAATACCTAAAGATGAAAATAAAGATATACCTGTATGTATTGTTGGAACAAATGTAATGCTTTCAAAACTTACAAGAGTTGTTTTTGATAAGGATGAAAATATTCTTGATAAACTTACGACAGCATATAATGCAACAGCTCTTTATGAGTCAGCCACGATAGTAATGTTATTGAAGAGTGATGGTGATCAGGTCGATGTTTATTTGGGGACTGTTTGTAAGAAGACGACTGATCCGTTTGTACCACAAAAACAAATAACTGCGTTGGTACGAAATTTAGAAGCTAATTTTCCAGGAAGCAAGTTAGAAATAATAGATGATATTGCTGAGAGGATGCAGGTGGTTCAAAGTGTTTTTGAAAAAAATGTAAGTGTATCATCGGTTACAGGTATAGCAGCATTAAAGGGAGAACAAAATGTTGATAATAGTAAATATGTTCAAGGATTAGAAAAACTTGCAGATTCTTTGAAGGGGAAAAAGTGTACAGTCATGATAATAGCTGATCCAGTGCTGAACACAGAACAGGAAACAATTCGGGCTGGATACGAGGAGTTATATACGGTTATAAAACCATTTGAAAAATCTGAGTACACGATTAATGCTTCAAATGGAGAAACAGTAACGGATAGTATTATAAAAGGAGTTACAGATACTACGAATGAAAGTATAGCAAAAACAAAGACACACACGATAACGAAAGGAACAAACAGTGCACATACTGTTGGTGGTAGCCTTGGTGTTAATGCAAGTGTTACTGCGACGGCTGGAGTATCAGTAGCACCATTTGGTGTAGGAGCCAATGCAAGTGCATCAGTAACTGTTGGGACAAGCGTATCAGTAGATTATCATTATATGCATGGTAAGCATGAAGATAATAGTGATGCGGAAGGAACTTCAGAAACTATTGGAACATCGAAATCGTTGAGTGAGCAAAACTCAATTGCAAATGCATTAAGTACAACTAAGAGTGAAGGACTTCAGATATGTTATGAAAATCGTAGCATAAAATCAATATTAGATAAGATTGACCAGCAAATAGAGAGAATTGCGGAGTGTGAAGACTATGGAATGTATGATTGTGGAGTATATTTTTTGTCAGAAGATTATACAACATGTCTATCAGTAGCTAGTACATATAAATCAATTATTCAAGGGGAACATTCCTCAGTAGAGGTTTCACACATAAGTATATGGGATGAAAATGAGGCGAAGGCTCTTATCCCATATTTAAGTACATTCAATCACCCCATATTTGACTTAGCTGATGAAAATAATGAGAAGAATAGGGCATCTGTTTCCACGTTAGTAAGTGGAAAAGAATTAGCAATCTATATGGGACTTCCTAAAAAGTCTATTTCAGGAATACCAGTAATTGAGTGTGCTAGTTTTGGGAGAAATGTTCTGTATACACATGAGATAGTAGAAGGAAAAAAGATTGATTTTGGAAAAATTCATCATATGTATGACGATGAGAAATCCCATGTTTTATTAGATAAGAATAGTATTACTTCTCATGTTTTTGTAACTGGATCAACAGGTGCAGGTAAATCAAATGCAATTTATCAACTGATTGATAGGATGTGCTTAGAAATATGTGAGGAAAAGGATAAAACGCATTTTATGGTTATTGAGCCTGCAAAGGGTGAATATAAGGATATTTTTGGTGGATACGAAGATGTTCATGTATATGGAACAAATCCGAAACATTCAAAGTTATTGAGAATTAATCCTTTCAGTTTTCCAGAGGATATACATATACTTGAACATATTGATAGACTTATTGAAATTTTTAATGTATGCTGGCCTATGTATGCAGCAATGCCAGCGGTATTAAAAGAGGCAATTGAGCGTTCTTATGAATTAGCGGGCTGGGATTTATCATGTTCGGAATGCAAGTATTTGGTGAACGAAAAATATACATATCCTAATTTTGTTGATGTATTAAACCAGATTAATTCTGTAATTGAGGAATCGAAATATTCGGCTGATAGCAAAGGGGATTATGTTGGTGCATTATCAATGCGTATCAGTTCTTTGACAAATGGTATCAATGGTCAAATTCTTACAAGTAACGAACTATCAGATGAAGAACTATTTGACAGAAATGTTATTGTTGATCTGAGTAGAGTTGGTTCAAGTGAAACAAAATCATTATTAATGGGGCTACTGATTATTAAGTTACAAGAATATAGAATGGCATCTGCAAAAGGTACTAACAAGATGCTTAGTCATGTTACTATACTTGAAGAAGCACATAATATTTTGAAGAAAACGAGTACAGAACAAAGTGCAGAATCATCTAATTTGGTAGGAAAATCTGTGGAAATGCTTGCAAATGCAATTGCAGAAATGAGGACATATGGAGAAGGATTTATAATAGTGGATCAATCACCAGGATTGATGGATATGTCTGTAATCCGTAATACAAATACTAAGATTATATTTAGATTACCAGATGTAACTGATCGAGAATTAGTTGGTAAAGCAGCCAATTTGAATGATAATCAAATCCTTGAATTAGCAAAGCTAAAGACGGGAGTATGTGCCGTATATCAAAATAATTGGATTGAACCAGTATTATGCCATGTTGATGAGTGGGATAAGAAAAAAAATAAAATTGTAGAGAAACAGTTAGAAGAGGTTATTGATTCATCAGAAATCAAAAGGCAAATTATAAAAATAGTTCTTCAACCTGTACACAGCTTAGAAAAAGAAAAAGTTGAAAAATTGCTTGAAGATATTGATAAGACAAGACTTTCAACGGAATTAAAGATTAAGCTTATGATGTTAATGAAAGAAGATAATGTTAATAAGTTTAGAAACCTTCGAAAGACAATAGTTTATGAAATCTTTGATCCGGATGCAATTATGGAAAAGAATATATGTTATAGGAATGAAATTAAAGAGTGGTGGGGAGTAATGCAAGATGAACTTATTCCTTGTTTGGAAAATTTTGATGAAGAAGAGGTTGATAAGATTCTTGCCATTTTAGCTTTTGAAAAAAATAGAATGGAGGAGAAAAGAGAATATAAAGAGTTGATCAATAACCTTCTAACTTTTATTGATAAAGAGGGGAGACGATTATAGTGCTTGGAGGTAGTAGCAACTTCAAAGAAATAGCAAATAAAAATGTTGATAATATAGAAAGTAAAAGTAGCACATCAGAAAAACTATATAAGGAATTAGGAACGGTTGCAGCAAAGATGAATGAACTCTTTGTAGAGGATATTTTGGATAAACAGGAAAAATCCGAAAGAACAGAAATTATTGATACAAAAGAAAAACCAAGAGAAGAAAAAATACCAATACAAGAAGAAATACCAGAGGGAATAAAGATACCAGAGTCACTCCCAATACCAGAAATGCCCCAAATGCCACTGGAAGAAATAAAGGAAGATAAAAAGACTGATTTTAGAGAACTTTTTGATAAGTTGTTTGCGGAGGATTTCTTTGACAATTTCAAGAATATGGGGGAAAGTAATACGAATGACTCTAGAGAATCAAATATAGAAAAAAAAGATTCTACTCTTGAAAAGATAGAAAAAAGCATTAGTACTCCAGAAGGTATAAAGCAACTGATAGACAAGCATCCAGAAAAAGCAGAGTTATGGAAGAGTCAACTTGAATCAATTGCTACACTAAATGATCCAGAAGCATCTCCGGCTGAAATTAGAAGTGCTCAGGCGAAGTTAAGTTTGTTGAAAGGTCAGTTAATGGAGATAGCTGTAAAGGATGAATTAAGTGAAGCGGGTTTTGATGTGGAAACACAGCAACGTGTTGTAGAAGGTGAGAATGGTGGAACAAGACCAGATGTTATTGCTAAGAACAATACGGATCATCCAATAGAAGTGTTTGGGGTAACAATTCAGCCAGGTGAAACACTTTCAGTGGAGTGTAAGTGTGGTGGATCATCTTATATGACGAATCAATTAAATAATCATATACCAAACCAGTTATCAGGACATGAAGGAAAGAAAATATTGTTAACCACATCAGATATAAGGGACACTCCAACAGGTTTAGCGAACAACGTTTGTGAGAAATATGATGCTAAACTGGTAGTGGCTGATGTGAGTGTCAGTGAGGTTGAAAATGCAATCAAGGAGGTAGCAGAGTCATGAAAATATATTTACTTGAAAATGAAGAAATTGCAAAACAACTTTGTCAGTTACTCAAGTTAAATGCAGAGTGTGCAAAACTACACTGGTCATGCTCTATAAAAGATATATCAAATGAAGTAATTAATTCTTTGACTAATATTGAAACTTTTGTAGAAAATAAGGTGTTTGAGGTTTGTACATCTGAAAATCTATTCTCAGAACTTACCAAACAAGAAGAAGAAGATTTAATGTGTACAATTAAAGAAAAACCTGAATTAAGAAAGATTGTTGGTACAGGAGTAATACTTCATGGGAAACAAGCAGAGGAAGTAAATGGTATGCTTAAGAATAACAAAAGAGTAGATAAGTTAATTAAAGCTATAGATTCAAAAAAGAACATTGTAATATTCTAAGTATTTTAGAATATGGTATTTGTTAAAACGGTTAGTCTATTTGTATAGACAGTATAGCATTTATGGTAGGAACCAAGATAGAAGATATTCTCTATTTGTGGTTCCTATTTTTGCTTAGAAGGGATTGCTTATGTCAAATATTTCAGGTGACATTAAGATATCCCTCAAAGGATAGCTACAGTTACCTGATGTTTTTTCTACTGTCGGATTCATACGGTGAAACGATGATGTAGGCACCTCCAGAATCAAATCTCATAGCAATTCCGAGTTCTTTGGGTGTCATATATTGAAAGATATGGAGAAAATGAATTCTCTTACATGTTGTCATAAAAAACCGCCTATATTTTTAGCTTTAGTATAACAGGAACTGTTCTGAAACTCAGCAGAACTTGATAAAATTGTTTAAGTGTATTAGTTCGCAGTTATGTAGTTTCATAAGCTTGGTTGTAAAATGCATCGGGTTTGGATTTTACTTGAAATGTCAAACTAAATGATTGTCAATAAATTCAATATAATCCTTTCGATTCAGTTCGTCTGCATGCTTTTTATACCATTCAAAAGCATGTTTTAAGCCATTTTCTAATGCCATTGTAGTAGGAATTAATTGCAGTTGCTTTGAAACATCTAGTTGGTACTCATAATCGTAGAAGCAAAAATACGTTCTCTGATCCATTTCGTTATCTATATATACGAGTTCAGGTTCTTTTCCTGCTACTTTATAACAAAGTTTGACCCATTGTGCAATGGAAACCATTTCATTATTTCCTACATTGTATATGTTCTGTTCTGGTTTTTTGTCCAATAACGCATCTATCACTTTACACAAGTCATTTACATGAAAGAAGTGAAGTTTCATTTCACCTTTTTGAGGTACATAAAACTTGCGGTTTTTAAGAGCACATTCAAAAACAAATGCTTCTCTATAAACATTATTCATTTCCCCGTATAAATAGGGAGGGCGTAGGATATATGCATGTGGTACTCTTGATAGTAATTCACTTTCTGCCTCGATTTTGTTTGTACCATATGCGCCCCAATTTTTATTCTTCCCCAGAGGTTGTTCCTCTATAAATGGTTGTGGTAATGTTTCGGGATAAACTGCACTAGAACTTATTAAAACATATTCTTTAAACTCTCCAAGTCCATCTAATAAACAAGTAATATCTTCTTTCGTATATGCAGTAACATCTAAGATAACATCAAAAGAATATGCTTTTAATACATCGCCCAGATGTTTTCTGTCGGCTTCTATTAGGATTATTCCTTCTGGTTGTTCGTGATGATTCCGATTTAATACATAGACTTCATCACCATTTTTTACATAGTATTCAGCCACATATTTACTGACAAATATTGTACCGCCTGTAATAAGTATCTTTCTCATAGTAGTAACACAAGCCTCCTTTGGTTGTTTATACAAATCATGTTTGTTAATTTGCTAGAACGAGTTCGTAATTGTTCAAATTAATGCGTCATCGTCCTATTAAGTATACCACATTTTGGAGGAAAATGTGGTATACTTAATGAATGAGAACAAGGGCATTTTTCAGACAAGCCCTAGGAAAAACGGAATTGATAAAGGAGAAGAAATGGAAGTATTAATGAAACAATGTACAGAGAATGAAATTGGTACACTTCATGAGTTTTCATGTAAAACATTTATTGAAACATATGGGAGCAAGAATACGCCAGAGAATATGCAATTCTATCTGGATAATAATCTTAATATAGAAAAATTACGTGCAGATTTATTAAGTGAAAATGTGTATTTTTATTTTCTATATACTGATGATGAGTTGTCTGGTTATGTAAAACTAAATGTAGCACCAGCACAAACTGATATTAATGATGAGAAGTCATTGGAAATTGAAAGAATATATGTAGCAGAAGAATTTCAAGGCAAAGGCCTAGGCAAGCATCTAATGAATAAAGCAATCGAGGTAGCGAAGGAGAAAAAGAAAGAATATATTTGGCTTGGCGTGTGGGATCAAAACGAAAAGGCAATTCGGTTTTATAAAAAACATGACTTTCAAAAAGCAGGAGAGCATTCATTTTTCTTGGGGGATGAAAAGCAGGTAGATTATATTATGCGACGTTGCGTTATATGAAATAGGAGATAAGTATGAAAGATTTAATGAGGTTAATAAAGAGAGAATGGCAACGTTTGGTAGTTATAAATGGTGCTATTGCATTAGAACCTATGAACTGGGATTATATGAATCTGTCTGCGGAAGAATTTTTACAGAAGGCGTTTGAACAGGCAAAGCGATTGGAAAAGTTTCGGAGATTACCTATATTGGGGACTGGAGGAAAATATGAAAAATTATACTCAGGTTTATGTGAAAAATAGTTTTGAAGCGGCAGAAATGTATTGTAAAGCCTTTGGCGCAGAAATTACATTTGAAGTGAAAAACGATAACAAAACTGCGTATGAGCACTGTGAATTATCTGTAAATGGGGAAGGTTTTTTAGCATTAAGTGAAGCTGCAAATCCTTGTGATATAAACATAGTTCATAAAATGAAATGGGAAACAATGACTTTTAATGTTTTTGAGATGGGAAGCGAAGAAGCGGTTGGCAATGCCTTTAATATTTTGAGTGATGGCGGTGTTATTATTAATCCTCTTTGTGAAGTTCCGTGGAGCAAATGTTGTGCGACTGTTATTGATAAATACGGAGTGTGTTGGTGGATTGCAATTTAATAGAGAAAAATAAACTTGAGAAGGTGACATTTAATATGCATAAATACAACGAATTACTTGATAACTTTGTAATGCAAAGTAGAAATATATTAGAAAACAATCTTGTAGGTATATATCTTCATGGCTCTGCCGTTATGGGGTGATTTAATCCTAAAAAGAGTGATATTGATTTAATTATCGTTGTTAAAAATGATATTTCAAACAAATGCAAGTCACAATATATGGAGCAAGTCACGATATATGGATATGGTTGTTGAACTAAATAAGAACGCACCAGCAAAAGGAATCGAGTTAAGTATAGTGAAAGAATCTGTATGTAATCCATTTGTATATCCAACGCCTTTCGAGCTACATTTTTCAATAGTACATCTAAATTGGTATCAAACAAATAATAAAATTGTAATTTAAGAGGAAGACAGATGGAAGCTATTTCAAGATGTTCAGATGAAGTTGCTATTATGAAAGATGGAAATAAGAAATATGGAGGATGTGCAGATGAACAATGCGGAAAAGAGAAAAGTATTATTGAATAAATGTCTTTCAATAATTTCTGACAATGACAGAAAAATCTATGCGGAAATAGCAGAATACGCCATTGAATTGGGTTATACACCAAAAGCTATAAAAACTGCAAGTGGTGTATCCGATGCGCTTACATTTACCAAAAGCAAGGTAAACAGAACGCTCCTAAAAATAAGACCTAATATAGAAGCTGGAAAATCACAACTAGTAATGACCTTTTTTGCGACAGTAGACTATTCTGATATTTTCAAACAAGGAATAAGGAGAGTGATCGAAGCGTTTGATGGTAGATATACAGGTTGTTATGGTTGTGGAAGGTGTAAAGGCAAGCTACAAGGTTATACATACACATATCCAGATGGTAAAAAAGTCTTTCGTTGTGGTAGAGAATTAATTGAACTTCCTGCTATAAAACCTGAAAATGTTAAAGAGATTCTAACTATGTTAAAGGTACAAGATGAATTCTTTATGGAACAGAATATATAAAAGATGCTAATCCGGAAAATAGTATTTATGCTAACTTGATTTTTATGTAGAGTCAAGGGAAAAGATGTTAGTGAAAAGTCCTACTATTTGTCTGAAATATTTGAGTTTGCAAAGGACAACTTTTATGAGTTTTTTGGCAATGAGGATATTGTGACGAAGGCTGTTTCTGCTGCAACAGAGCGACGAAAGGCGTTAAATAGTAGTGGGTGGGAGTTTATTGATAAATACAGAGGGTATCAAGACTATTATAGAATCACATGTAAACGATAGATTTAAATTTGGAGGTGTAAAAAAAGCTATGTTAAAGGAGTGCTTGTGGATACCTGTTTTGAAAACAGAACGACTAATTTTGCGCAAATTAACATTGAGTGATGCTGATGATTTGAGAGAATGGCTGGGGCTTGACATAGTATATAAATATTGGAGCAGAGCTGCAAGTAAAGGAGAAAAAAATCCGGAACTACTTTTTGTTGATTCTCGTCCAAACGTAAAGCGAAAGCCTTCTCACGATTTTATTTGGGGAATCGAGTATGAAAATAAAGTCATTGACATTATAGAGGTTTTTGATGTGGAAAATGATAGACTTGGAAAAATCGGATATCGTATCAATCCGAAACATTGGAATAAAGGCATATGTTCCGAAGCACTAAATTGTGTTGTAAGATTCGTTTTTACTGAAACATCTCTTGATAGATTGGAAACTACCGTTGATGTGAATAATATAGGCTCAAACAGCGTACTAAAGAAATGCGGATTTATTCACGAAGGTAGCATAAGACCTGGGAAATTCGGGTCACGTTACTGCGATTATAATATTTACGGATTAATTAAAGATGATTTTGCTTGTTAACTTCAAATTTAAGAGGGAAAGGTTTTGGACTATTTCAATACGAAAGGCGAATAGAGATGTACTTATCAATAAATGATTCGGGTAGTTATAATATATTTGGTCGACAAAACGGCATATGATTGTGCCGAATTTAGAAAGGGAAGGGTAGAATGCTGATTAATAACGACGATTATTTAAACATTCTAAATGAAATCATAAACTGCATAAAAACATCTCAATATCAGGTGATGTTAAGTGCAAACCTATCTTTAATGCACAGAAACTGGAAGATTGGTAATTACATAAATAGCAACAGTTCTTGGGGGAAAGGATTTCTTGTGAATTTATCAAGAGATATAAAAAGTGAATTTCCAGATTCAAAAGGATATTCAGAGAGAAATCTGAGGGATATGAAGAAATTTGCTTCGATTTTTAATGAAGATGAAATTGATGAATATAATTTAGCTGGAATTACTTGGTATCACCATAAGGCATTGATGAGTAAGACGGAAAATAAACAACAATATATTTGGTATACTGAGAAGACGATTCAAAATGGCTGGTCTCATGACGTGCTTGAATTTCAATTGGATAGTAATTTGTATGCAAGGCAGATTGAGAAACCTAAAATACAGAATTTTAATGGTAGATTGCCAGACGAACAGAG
>NZ_JAVBNS010000179.1:0-6730 GCF_031551385.1 Anaerosporobacter sp. | reverse complement strand
TTGAGCTATTTTAGGTGGAAGATTAACACAGCCATGTGACCCTTTTTTTAGATAGATATCTTTGCCAAACTCAGTTCTCCAATCAGCATCATGAAGACCAATGCTTCCGTTGAAAGGCATCCAGTACTTAACAGGTGTTTCATAATCTTCACCAACTAGAGTAGCATCACGTTCCTTGTATGTGATGCTATAAGTTCCAGCAGGAGTAGCATGATTCTTTGCTACATTACCAGATACAAAGTCGGACTCTGCAATAAGAACACCATCTTTGTAATAGAATAGGTGCTGAGCTGTTAGATTAACTTCTACATACGTATCACCGATATCATCGCTTCCGTATTGTTGCGCCGTTTGATAATAATTTGGTTGTTTTTCTGTTTGAATACCTGCTTTAATTGCTTCGATAATTTCTTGGCGTTCTGCAACACGGTTTAGCCACCAACCATAGTCGCCACCAATAACTGTTATTGTTTCTTCGTAACTAGTTTGGAAGTTTCGCTTTCGACCAAAGGAATTATAGGTTTTTCCAATATAATCCACATAATCTTTTACACGTTCTTCATCTAAGATAACTTGTTCGTCTTCGTCAATAGACAGCCAAGTATGTATTGTTGAACCGTCTAGTACCTCTGTTACATCACCAAAATGATAAGTTAAGGAAGTGGAAGTGTATAGATTTAAAGTGTCGCGCAATGTGATTAAAGTAGTATCTTCGCTAGTGATTGTTGGTTTGACATAACAATCAAGTTCTTCAAGAGAAACAGAGCTTTCAAAATTAGTTACGGCTTCCTTGATATATTCTGTTGTTTTCTTTTTTTTGAGTTTAGTCCCTTGTGTTGCCTCGATAATGGCATATCCATCGTCCATATATTCTGAAATATAAGCATTGTCAGGTTCTTGGGCTATGCTTGGGTCGTAGGCATCAAGTTCTGTAATCTTTTGTTGGAGTTTTTCCTCGTCAAAGGAAAGCATTGATGGAAATTCGTGTTCTGCATTTTGATTCAAAGCCGTGAACCAAAGATATGGTGATTGTTCTTCTTTTAAATCTTCCAAGCTACTACCAAAAGATATGGTAAAATCGATAT
Source organism: Anaerosporobacter sp. (assembly GCF_031551385.1). GTDB lineage: Bacteria > Bacillota > Clostridia > Lachnospirales > Lachnospiraceae > Anaerosporobacter. Next base: position 5,645 of record NZ_JAVBNS010000179.1, on the reverse strand, counting down.
CAGAACCAAAAATATGTTCCTCTATATCGCCACGTTCTTTAATTGTAAGGACATAATTGTCTGCTTCATACTTCAACAATGCCATAGCTTCTTCAACTGTTTTGTTGGAACAATCAATACCATTAATAATTGTATTCTTATAGTAATGCTTGCTATAGTAGTTTACAGCTAATAGATATCCTCCAACTAGTAAGACGACTAAGGCAAGAAAACTTCCAATTAGTAGTTTGACGAGTAAGGAAGTGCGTTTTTTGTGAGTTCTACTATTCATAAGTTTCCTCCATTAATGAGAGTTTATGTAGTTACTAGGAGATATCCCCCTAAGTAACTTTGCAGTAACAAAAGGGACGAAGTCCCCAAATGTCACTGTTTATATAATATGATAACACACTAGCATAAAAGTGCAAGTAGAGATGTAAAATTCTTGGTGGAAAATAGAGTTAAAATAGAGGTACGTACATGTTGTAAGTATGTTGCAACATGTACGTAAATTTTAATTGACAAATCATATGTCGTAGAGTATTATTATGTTATGAGATGTGCACGAGCACATTTGCGATTTAGCACGAATCAAAGTGTCGGTTGAAAGAATTTTACCATAATATAAAGAAAGGAGCCATGCGTGCCCTTCTTTCAACCTGTTTATATGGGCAGTATCACAATAGACTTGTGGTATGCATGGATTTAGATAATGAAAAATATTCCAGAAATAAAATTAGGTGTTGTAGCAGTAAGTAGAGATTGTTTTCCAATGTCATTATCAGAAAGCAGAAGAGCAGCAGTTGTAAAAGAATACACTCAAAAATATGGTGAAATCTTTGAATGTAAAACAACAATCGAAAATGAAGTTGACATGTTAAAAGCATTAAAAGAAGTAAACGAAGCGAATTGTAATGCTTTAGTAGTATACCTTGGAAACTTCGGACCAGAATCAGCAGAAACATTATTAGCTCAAAAATTTGACGGACCAGTTATGTTTGTAGCTGCTGCAGAAGAAAAAGGCGATAGCTTAGCAGATGACCGTGGTGATGCTTATTGTGGTATGCTAAATGCAAGCTACAACTTAAAACTTCGTAACATCAAAGCTTACATACCAGAATATCCAGTAGGAACTCCAGCTGAAGTAGCTGATATGATGGCAGAATTTCTTCCAATCGCAAAAACAGTTATTGGACTTCAAAACTTAAAGATTATTTCTTTTGGACCACGTCCACAAGATTTCTTAGCATGTAATTCACCAATTAAACAATTATATAATTTAGGTGTTGAGATACAAGAAAATTCAGAATTAGATTTATATGCTGCATTCAATGAACATGCAAATGATCCAAGAATCGCAGACGTAATCAAAGATATGGAAAACGAACTTGGTGAAGGTAACAATATGCCAGGAATCCTTCCTAAACTTGCTCAATATGAACTTACATTACTTGACTGGATGGAAGCAAACAAAGGATCAAGAGACTATGTTGTATTCGCAAACAAATGTTGGCCTTCATTCCAAACACAATTTGGATTCGTTCCATGTTATGTTAACAGCCGTTTAACAGCACAAGGAATTGCTGTAGCATGTGAAGTAGATATCTACGGAGCTTTAAGTGAGTACATTGGTACTTGCATTAGTGAAGATGCTGTTACATTACTTGACATTAACAACTCTGTTCCAGCAGATATGTATGAAGAAGAAATCAAAGGAAAATTTGACTATACATTAAAAGATACATTTATGGGATTCCACTGTGGAAACACTGCAGCTTCTAAGTTATCATTCTGCGCTATGAAGAACCAAAAAATCATGGCTAGAAGCTTAGAACCAAATCAAGAACCAAACATCACGCGTGGTACTTTAGAAGGAGATATTATTCCTGGTAACATCACATTCTTCCGTCTTCAAAGTACATCAGATGCAAAACTTACAGCATACGTAGCAGAAGGTGAAGTTCTTCCAGTAGCAACACGTTCATTTGGAGCAATTGGTATCTTCGCAATTCCAGAGATGGGAAGATTCTACCGTCATGTATTAGTAGAAAAGAACTACCCACATCATGGAGCAGTAGCATTTGGTCACTTTGGAAAGACTATATTTGAAGTGTTCAAATATTTAGATGTAGAAGATATCGGATTCAACCAACCAAAAGGAATGCTTTACAAAACTGAAAATCCATTCGCATAAGAATGTGTATGGAAGGATTTGTGTGCATAATTGTAACTTGAAGGACGAAGTCCTGAATAGTTAGCTTGAGAAGCATCGGTCTTCAATTGAGGACGACGATACCAATTTGAATTTTGTTCAATTGATGCCGTCGTCCTAACATTTGGGAAGGAGCAAAATTTTTGATATGGCAGTAACGATAAAACAGATTGCACAAGCGTGTAATATATCAAGAGGTACTGTGGATAGAGTACTGAATAATCGTGGAAATGTAAAACCTGAAACAGAAGAACTCATTCGTGAAACTGCCAAGCGCTTAGGTTATGTACCCAACCCAGCGGGCAAAGCACTTGCCGCACAAAAGAAAAATTATGTTATTGGTATACTTCTTATCTCGGAAGGGATTCGTTTCTATGATGAAGTAATAGCAGGAATCGAACGAGCGGAACAGGAGATTCAATCTTATGGTGTAAGTATTCTTCTGAAATCAATGAGAGGCTATCAAGTGGAGAAGCAGCTTGCGTTGATTGATGAGATGAAAGAACAGATTCATTTTCTGATTCTGAATCCAATGAATGACGAAAGAATCGCGAATAAGATTGAAGAACTTACAGAGCAAGGAATCGAAGTATTAACAATTAATACGGATATCGAGGATTCTAAGCGAATTAGTCATATTGGTTGTAACTATCTAAAGAGTGGTGAGACTGCAGCTGGTCTTTTAGGGCTAGTTACGAATGGAATTGCTAAGATAGGGATTGCAACTGGTACGCCAATGCTTTCTGGACATAATCAAAAAATCCTTGGATTTAATACGATTTGCAAAGAGAAATATCCTACTATGGAGATTGCAGATATTGTTGAGACGAACGATGATGATTTATGTGCGTATGAGAATACGAAGAAGATGCTTGATAAACATAAGGATATTACAGCACTCTATATTGTAGCAGCAGGTACCGTTGGTGTATGCAAAGCAGTAAAAGAGGCAGGATTAATTGATAAGATTACAATAATCGCATCTGACTTAATACCAGAAACACGTGAATTGATAGAAGAAGGAACAATAAAGGCGACAATATGTCAGCAACCATTTACGCAGGGGTATAAAGCAGTGAATATGGCTTTTCAATATTTGGTGAGTAATATTACACCAGCAAAGGAATTGAATATTATTAAGAATGAAATAAAAATTCTTGAAAATATAAATTAATGGAGGAAGTCAATGTTAAAAATTCAAAAAGTTACAGACGCTAGTTTTAAGAAATATGGACGCGTTTTAAATGATTATGATACAACAGATATTGTTAAAATTCTTGAATCTACACCATTGCCAGATGATGTTATCTATGTTCCATCTGTAGATGAGTTAGAAACAGCAGAAATTATGGACTATTTCACAAACAATGTATATGGAGGACTTCCTGTACAAGTTGGATACTGTAATGGACATAATAATACATTGAATGCATTAGAGTATCATAGAAGTTCAGAAATTAATATTGCAGCGAAAGATTTGATTCTTCTTATTGGTATGCAACAAGATATGGAAGATGATTATACATATGATACTTCTAAAGTAGAAGCATTTCTATTGCCAGCAAACATAGCAATTGAAGTATATGCAACAACACTTCATTATGCTCCTTGCGATGCAACAGAAGCAGGATTCCAATGTGTTGTAATTTTACCAAGAGATACAAATCTTGATTTAGAGAAGAAACCGGCAAATGCAAAAGGCGAAGATGCTTTACTATTTGCTAGAAATAAATGGCTTGTAGCACATGAAGAGTCAGGTCTTGATAAAGACGGTGCATTTATTGGTTTAAAAGGAACAAACTTAACAGTATAGTTTCCTTTAATAAGAGCGTAGTTTCTAAAAATTAATTATATATGTAAAAGGAGAAAGTAAAATGAAATTTTTTATTGACACAGCAAACGTTGAGGATATTAAGAAAGCAAATGATATGGGTGTAATTTGTGGTGTTACTACAAACCCATCATTAATCGCAAAAGAAGGAAGAGATTTCAACCAAGTTATCGCTGAAATCGCATCAATCGTTGATGGACCTATTAGTGGAGAAGTAAAAGCAACTACAGAAGATGCAGAAACAATGATCGCAGAAGGTAGAGAAATCGCTAAAATCCATCCAAACATGGTTGTTAAAATTCCTATGACAGTTGAAGGTTTAAAAGCTACAAAAGTACTTGCTAGCGAAGGTATCAAAGTAAACGTTACTTTAATCTTCTCAGCTAATCAAGCATTATTAGCTGCAAAAGCAGGAGCTGCTTATGTATCTCCATTCCTTGGACGTCTTGATGATATCTCTCAACCAGGTATCGACTTAATTCGTACAATCTCTGATATCTTCTCTGTACATGGTATCGAATCAGAAATCATCGCAGCAAGTGTTCGTAACCCAATTCATGTTACTGACTGTGCTTTAGCTGGTTCTGATATTGCAACAGTTCCATATTCAGTAATTGAAACAATGACAAAACACCCATTAACAGATCAAGGTATTGAAAAATTCAAAGCAGATTACAAAGCTGTATTTGGAGACTAAGAAATAGAAAAAAGCGAAACTTGCTTAAATGCAAGTTTCGCTTTTTGGATGCTGTTGATGTACTTGCGTATGGGGGAGTGTGTAATGCAAAACTTTTATATGTTATCGAAGCATATTCGCTGTCGCTCTCTAACACAAAACACGCTACACTCCAAAGAACTTCTAAGTGTGTACGGGAAAATTGTTGAAAAGGTACGGAAACGTCTTCGATTCGGCATCCTGCCTCAGCTCAGACTGGCTCGGCGTCCATGCCTCGCCTTCCTAGGGTGCAAATGTACACACTAAGAAGTACTAAGGAGTTTCGCTATCGTTTTTTAGTTAGAGAGCAACAGCGAATATGCAGGCATAGGTAATGAAGTTTTGCATGGTTACTTTGCTGATACACAAGTACTAGCTCTACAGCGAACCAAAACTATAAAGCATTGAATTTATATAACTCACAAAGTTATTGTTCATTCTACTGTTTTTTATTTGTGGTACTTTTAAGTTTCTTTGTTCGCCCTAGTAAAGTGTTCAATGAATAAATCCAAGAGCGTTTTTAACTATGCTCTTGGATTTAATGGAAAGGCCATTATTAAAATTAGATAACAGAATTTATGTACAATAAACAACTGGTATCTAATATGATGAAGATGAAGAAATAATTGGTTTTCCTTCTCTGTCAAGCAATGGCGTTAGTCCACCAGCGTATCCATCTTGGTGATAAAGGTAGTTGACACCAGTGACATTGTCTACCCAAATCTCAGTTATTGTTAATTTTCCTTGTTTATATATCTTTCGAAATCTATCTTCGTCTTTTCCCATAAAGTAACCCCTTTCTTATTATGCGTTTTTGATGTTAATGTGTTAATAGAAAAATGGTTTGATTACTAATGTTTTGCAATGAATTTTGGCTGTATCTTTGTATTCATTTGAAATAGTAAAAA
>NZ_JAVBNS010000037.1:0-4024 GCF_031551385.1 Anaerosporobacter sp. | reverse complement strand
TTTTTACTATTTTCATAAATTAACCTTGCCTTTCTTATAACTTGCAAACACTAAGCTACAGTTACATTTTATTTTACAATGAATTTCGATAAAATCCTAGTACTAATTTCCTATTACACCTTTTAGCTCTGTAATTAACTTTTGAATTCTCTCATGTTCCATCTTCATACTAACTTGGTTTACGACCATACGTGCAGATAATGGACAGATTTCTTCTAATACTTCTAATCCATTCTCACGAAGTGTTGAACCAGTTTCAACGATATCAACAATCACTTCTGATAATCCAACAATTGGAGCTAACTCTATAGAACCATTTAATTTAATAATCTCTACCGTTTGATGCTTAATATTATAGAAATAATCTTTCGCAATATTCGGATATTTCGTAGCAACACGAATTAATTCGCCATGATGTAGTAAGTCCTTCGCAGAAGCTGGGCCTGCTACACACATTCTACACTTTCCAAGGCCTAGATCAATTACTTCATATAGTTTACGTCCTTCTTCCATAATGGTATCTTTACCAACAACACCTATATCCGCTGCACCATATTCTACATATGTAGGAACATCCGTTGCTTTTGCAAGAAAGAACTTTAGTTTCAATTCTTCATTTACGAAGATTAATTTTCTTGAATCTGGGTCTTTCATCTCTTCACAAGTAATACCAATCTGCTCTAAGATGGATAATGTTTTCTTGGCTAAACGACCCTTTGCCAATGCAAATGTTAAATATCTCATATGATAACTACTCTCCTTATCCTATTGAATCAAATCTGACATCTTAACTACGTTTGTTACATTTTCTTTCAGATTGATTACTTGAATTGTCTCACTATCTTCCATAACTAGCATACCACCCGTATTAGAACGTTTTGCATACTCTTTGTAACTATCATCGCTATAAGAAGCATTCATCGCTAACATCTCTATGTTCATTCCATGATTTCTGAAATATTTTGCTAATGTAATCGCTGATTCTCTAAATTCCCCATGGTATAAAATCAACGTATTATTCTCTACTAATTCTACTTCTATCTTCTGTCTTGATAATGCATTCATTAATTGATCTACTACAATTGCAACTCCGATTGCAGGTGCATCTTTACCAAATTGACAAACTAATTTGTCATAACGACCACCTGTTACAATGGCATCGCCTGTACCATATGTAAACCCACGGAAGATAACACCTGTGTAGTACTTATGTTTGCTAAGCATTCCAAGGTCAAATGTAACATAATCTCCAAAACCATATAAATTCAAGATATCGTATACATCTTTCAAACGTGAAATCGCCTTCTGTGCTTTTTCATTGCTTGTCATCTTACTTGCATACTCTAGTATCTCTTCATTGCCAAATAACTCAGGAAGTTTGAATAATACTTCCTTTAACTTAGAATCAATCGCTTTATTCGACACTAACTCTTCAACACCAAATAAATTCTTATCTTCGATTGCACCACGTAACTGTTCAATCTCTTCCTCTTCAAACCCTGCTTCTTCTACTAAACCATTGAAGAAATCTACATGACCAATTTCTAATTGAAATTCTTTTAAACCAACTTTTTGTAAACATTCAATTGATAGAGCAAGCATCTGTGCATCTGCATCTACTGTTGAATCGTTAATTAATTCTGCTCCAAGTTGTGTTGATTCTTTTAATTTTCCTTGGTAGCTACTATTGTTAATAAATGTGCTTCCCATATAGCAAAGACGAATTGGAAGATTCTCATCCCTAAAATACTTTGCAACACAACGTGCAATCGCAGGTGTCATGTCTGGTCGTAATGCCAAAGTATTTCCTTCTCTATCAAAGAATTTATACATCTCTTTCGATGCAACCGTTCCTTTTTCTTTACTAAATATATCATAAAACTCAAAAGAAGGGGTTTGGATATCTTTAAATCCATATAATTTCAAAACCTCATGCATACGGTTTTGCAGAATCAACTTCTTCTCACACTCTCCATTGTATATATCACGAACACCTTCTGGTGTATGTAGTAATTTATCAATCATAGTTTTTACATCCTTTCAAATATGCTTGTTTGTTATATCTTTAGTTGCTTCTCTTATTTAATCCGCTCAAATCTGTCTCTTTTATCACTTCATCGCTTTAAAGTGATAATTCGCTACTAAAGTAAATCTTGTTTAATTATACGTGATGAATAAAGCAATGTCAATGAGTTTTGCCTTGTTTCATCTCGCTCGCCTTTTATTATAATATAAATTAAAGATAATATCATCTTTAATTTGAAAAAATTTAATTATAAAAAAAACTCCCATGTAAGATAAACAAGTCTTTTGTTTCACTCATTTATCTTGAATGGGAGTATGAAATGCGTAGCAATCCGTGTATCAGTTGGGGGCAAAATGACTTTTGACCCCAAATTCATAATTATATTGAAAAAAATAAAATCAATGCCACAATCCCAAGTACTGTAATAAGTCCTCCAAGAACTTTTGTTTTTGTAGCAGATACATGTTCTTTTACAATTTTCATTTTTTTCAGAGTATCTAATGGTAAAAATAACATTAGTACACCAAATACAACGCACATTATCGCACAAGCCTTTTCTAATATTTCATACATAGGTACATTTCCCTTTCATTTTGGATTTTGTTCTTGTTAATTCTACCAAATATTCTATATTTCTGCATATAGTAAATTCTTCCTATGTCTTATCCTTTTACAACACCTACCGTTTCTAACTTTCGAATCGGTTTCACCAAATCTCTTTGATTTTCCATTACTTCATCAATATTCTTGTATGCAAATCGGCATTCCTCTGCAATATCACTCTTCTTATGTTTTGCTATTGCTACACCTTGCTCTCTCAAATCAAGAATTACTTTTTCAACAGGAAATGTTTCGATAGCCTTCTTTCTTGAATATGCTCTACCAGCACCGTGAGAAGAGGATTCAAAGGACATCTCATTACCAAGTCCCTCTACGACATAGCTGTATGACCCCATAGCTCCCGGAATTACTGCAATCTCTCCTTTTCGTGTTCTTGTAGCACCTTTTCGATGCACCCAAACATCTTTTCCATAATGTGTTTCATAAGATGCATAATTATGATGGCAGTTAATGATTTCACCAAATTCGATATCTTTTCCGATATATTTTTTAATCCATGTAGCAACAATATTACATGTATTGTCTAGCATACTTGCTCGGTTTTCGTAAGCATAATCTAACGCTAGATTCATCCAGTTGATATATTGCTTCCCTTCTTTTGTATCCACAGGCAAGAATGCCAAATGAAAGGAATCTGGAACTGCGCTGTACCATCTGCTATTCAGTTCCCTTGCTTTATTATGAAAATAATCACAGATTTCCTTTCCCAAATGACGGCTACCAGAATGAATCATAATCCCAAGATAACCATCTTGATCACGTTGTAACTCAATAAAATGATTTCCTCCTCCAAGCGTTCCGACTTGGTAATATCCATCGTCAATAAGTGGCACTAATTCTTCGTTATCCTTATATAAATCGAATTGCTCGTTCGCCTTATCTAAAACAGCAGAACTTTTCTTGGATTTATGACGGTTATATCCCACTGGAATATTACGAAGGATATCACCGACTATCGCCTGAACTAGTGGCCCGTTTCCTGTTGTAACTTCTAATAACTCTTCTACCTTAATATTCGTAGGCACGAATATCATCCCACAGCCTATATCCACACCTACTGCATTTGGAATAATCACCCCCTCCGTTGCGATTACTCCTCCAATTGGCATTCCCTTTCCCGTATGGGTATCAGGCATCAAAGATACCCATTTATGTATGAAAGGAAGATTGGCTAAATTATATGCCTGCTCAAGACAACTTTCCTCTATCTTACTTTCGTCCTGCAACCAGATTCTTATTGGATATTTTGTTCTTTCATTATACATTGTAAACATAGTGATTCCTCCCTTTACTTCGTAGTATTTAATAACTAACTTTGTATCTATATCTTAATAGATACTACCATTTTCTTCATTTAAAAAAAGTTGCGAGATTGAG
>NZ_JAVBNS010000008.1:0-5846 GCF_031551385.1 Anaerosporobacter sp. | reverse complement strand
AGCCTGAGCTAGAGTGTGTCTGAAAAATGCTTGTACTGTGCTGCGCACTCCACTTAGTAGGATGGAAGTTCAAAATTTGGGAGACGTAGTGGGCTACGTTGACTGAATTTTGAGCTTTCAGACTGCTGAGTAGAGGGTGCAACACAATGCAATGATTTTTCAGACACGCTCTAAGGCAGGATGCCGAATTGAGGGCGTTTCCGTCCCTCTTATATAACCTTCCATATACACCTAGAAGATACTTAGGTGCATAGCGTGTTTTGTGCTATCATACGGCACGCAAGAAACCCAGAAAACATAAACCGAGTTTCGCCCCCCCTATAAATCCAAACGAGGTGACCCCATGATTTATTTAGATTCCTTCTCTTTCCCTGATTCAGACCGAGAATTTGACTTTTTTCTCTCCATACAAAGAAATTGTTACAACAGTTATTATCCTTTCAAGATTCTATCCCAAAAGGAACTTTCCATACTAAACTTTGAGCCTATTACGATTCTATATGGTGGAAATGGTTCAGGAAAAACAACTGCCCTAAATGTGATATCTGAGAAATTAAATCTTAGACGTGATTCCAGATTCAATCAATCGAATTTCTTTCCGAATTATATAGATCTCTGTGACTATTCACTTGCACGTGAACTTCCTAGCCATAGCCGAGTAATTACAAGTGATGATGTATTCGACTATATGTTAAATGTGCGAATGATGAATGAAGGAATTGATGGCAAACGCGAAGAATTGTTTGAAGATTATCTGGATGCAAAGTATTCTTCTTTCCAATTTACTTCCATCAACGACTATGAAAAATTAAAGAAAGTCAACCAAGCTAGAAGTAAAACGCAATCAAAATATATACGCAATAATTTGGTAGATAATATACGTGAACACTCCAACGGAGAGAATGCATTTCTATATTTTATGGAAAAAATCGAAGAAAATGGGCTCTATTTATTAGACGAGCCCGAAAACAGCCTATCTCCTGAACGTCAATTAGAATTTGTTAAATTCATTGAAGATTCTGTTCGTTTCTTTGGCTGTCAATTTATTATCTCCACACATTCACCATTTTTATTGGCAATGAGAGATGCTAAGATATATGACCTTGATGAAACTCCTGTTAGAAGTAAGCCTTGGACTTCACTCAAGAATGTTCAAGTTTATCATGCGTTTTTTGAAAAACATCGTAAGGAATTTTAGAAATAGACTTCTCTGCATCGTATAGAATTGTACCAGACAGTCAAAAGAGTTCATAAAAGATTAATTGTCTGGTACTCCAAAAAAGGCATAAAGATTCTTCTTTACGCCTTTCATCATCAACAATTATTTAACTTTCTACAGCCTCTAAAACTTCTTCTTCGGTCAATTTAGTTACCTGAATGATTTGTGCAATTGGCATTTTCATTTGATAAAGCTGTTGCGCCATTTCTCTTTTTACTTTTTGTTCTGTTTCCCTTTTTTCTTCTTCAATTTTTGGTCGAAACAACTCTAAAATTTCGTTTGACATACTATCATCCTCCTTTAACAGTTTTACAAGTTCAAGATTGGCTTTCAATACTACTTCCAGAATGGCTTCTTTATACTCATTTTTATCTACTTCTCTATAATCTATTACAAGACTATGTAACATTTCTTTTGTAATTTGATCAGTAAGTGCTACTAGCCATTTATGTTCTGCATCTAACTCATCTAAAATAATAAACTGAATTGGAATTTCACCATCTTTTAATAGATAGTATATTCCATTTTCATATTTTGTAATCTGATACTTTCGTTCTGCTTCCATATGCTGAAAGACATTTTGGGTTATCGTACTGCAAACAAATGTAATACTTAACTCTTGAAATTTTATTTCATCCACAGCATCTGCATCCGACTTTAGAATGCAAGCATAACCATTCACTTTATACACATCATCAATAGAAACATAATCTGTAGGCGACTTATATTCTAGTATATTCCATTTGCGAAAAATATGCGCAATAGGATTATCAATCTTCTTATCTTTCTGCTTTTTTATCACTAACAAATCAATCAATAATGGTTTCTTTGTCAAAACTTTTTCGTCAATATATTCTAAGATATCTTGATATTCTTCTAACTCAATTTTCACTGCACCACGAAAGGGTGAATGCCACTGAATCTCTTCTTTCATATCATTTTACCGCCTTTCAATTGGCTTATCTTACATATTTAGTATAGCATAACTATCAACTGTTTTCTACTTCTAAAATATAAGCCCTTTTTTTCTACTCATGACCCAGACGATTTATAATGCCTTACCCCAAATCTCCACAACGCATAACAAGGAATCAAGAATAAAATCGCTAATAATGGGATAAACACATAGATAACACTTGTTCTTTCGTCTAGCAGATAGAGCAACGGATAATACTGCACTAACGCATACGGCACAATAAATGTACAAATCTGCAACATTCGTTTGCCATAGATTCCAACAGGATATTTGCCATATTCCCTTGCTCCATCTGTAAATATATTCATAAGCTCTAGTCCATCTAATGTGAAGAAACATAATGCTGCATAGATAAGAAACAGTCCTGTAAATAAAGCCGTTCCTCCTAGTAACATAAAAACAACTGTAACAATCTTACTTATAGTCCAATGAATGTCACTATTTGCAATTCCATATATAAACATACAAACTGCTTGCAACATTCTTCCTATTCTTGTTAATTCAAACTTACTTCCTAGAACTTGAAGAATCTCATTTCTTGGTCGAACCATGACACGGTCAAATTCTCCCCTCTTCACCATTCCAGCAAACATATCAAACCCACGAGCATAGCACTCCGCAATCGAAAACTCCATTAACATAATAGAAAAGCACAATAAAACCTCACTATATGAATATCCTTTTACACTTGGAAATCGCTGAAACATAAAATAGATTCCCAAGAATACATTAAAGGATACCAAAAATTGTCCTATCATTGTTAATACAAACGATGATTTATACTGCATCATACTTCTTACATTAATAGATACATAATGTCCATATAATCTCAAACCATTTTTTCGTACTGTCTTCATTATCCATCAACCTCCCTGCAATCTTACACGTTTCTCTGCATATCGACATAAACAATATCCGCTAACCGTAAGAATAATAAGCCATATGCTCTGCAATACAACTGGCTTCACAATTGCACAACCAGATAGATCTCCACTGTAGATTCGAAGTGGCACATTTTGCATTGCTGCAAAAGGCAAAAGTTCTAACACCGCTCGTATCTTATCTGGAAAGAATGGTAACGGAATTACGGAACCAGCCAAAAGCTCCACCATTGATACAAAGAAGATTCGAAGCCCTTGTGGTGACACCGTAAAGAAAGTTAATACATAGACTAGCATACAAAAAGATACCGTAACTAACAATCCAAGAATCATTGTTATCAAAAAACATATAGCATTGGTTATACTTGATGGTGCAGACATTCCATATGGTTTCGGTAAGAATGCAGCAACTATCAGAATTGGAAAACAACGCAGTACTGCCCTTGATAGACGATTTGCCACACTCCTTGCAAACCACATATTGTAGATACGGATAGGTCTACATAATTCATATGCAATATTTCCACTTGTTATCGAATCGAAAATCTCTTCCTCCATAAACCATGCCATAAAGAACGCTAAAAATGCTTGCTGTAACCAAATATAAGATACAGTTGCTTGAAATGTCATTGGAAATGCATCTGCATTTGCATCATGAAACGCTGTAAATATCAAAATCTCCATTGCACCCCATACAAATTGTGTAAAAATGCCTGCTAACGCAGCAACACGATACTGCATTCCCATTGCAAACCGCAACCGAAAGAAAGATAAATATTTCTTCATACTGATGTACCTCCTATATATCATAGGAACGGTATAATTGTGCAACCGTTTCATCAATATTTGCATTGCCTTCTTTAATATCAGCTAAAGAACCGTCAAGAAGGATTTTTCCTTTTCCAACAAGAATAATTCGTTTCGTTAATGCTTCAATATCTTGCATATCATGTGTTGTAAGGATTACGGTTGTCTTATGTGTTTCATTCAGACGTAAAATAAAATCTCTTACAGCAAGTTTTGATACTGCATCTAATCCGATTGTCGGTTCATCAAGAAATAAAATGTCTGGGCTATGAATAAGTGATGCCGCAATTTCACAACGCATACGCTGCCCTAACGACAACTGCCTTGTTGGTGTTTGTAAGAGTTTTTCAAGATCTAAAAGCGTTTGCAATTCTTCTAAATTATTTTGATAGATTTCTTCTGGTATTGAATAGATGTCCTTTAATAATTCAAAGGAATCGATGACGGGAACATCCCACCATAGCTGTGACTTTTGACCAAATACAACACCAATATTTTTAACATGTTGTATTCGATTCTCCCACGGTACTCGTCCATTTACGGTACACGTTCCACTGTCTGGTGTTAGTATTCCACTAAGAATTTTAATTGTAGAACTTTTTCCTGCTCCATTCGGCCCAATATATCCGACCATCTCCCCATCACCAATTGTAAAACTAACATCTGATAATGCTTGAATGGTCTCATATTCCCTATGAAACAGTGACTTACAGGCTTCTTTCAGACCTGCTTTTCTTCTTGCTACTTTGTACGATTTGCATACATTTTTCATCGTAATCATTGTGCTTCCTCCTGGTAGTTATATTTTCATATCTTGCCAAGTCGGTTGGTTTGCCTTGAATTTTGCCAAAGCATGCCGACAAAATAGTGTTACCATTATTAAGTTTTATTCTTTCAGACTGCTAAGTGAGTGGTACAAAACAGTATAATAAATTTACAAACACACACTCTCTATTATATCTTACTCTTCAATCTTTTTAGAAAATCATCACGCAAAGCGATTTGCTCTTTTAACTCTGCATTCTTTTTATTCAGATATTCTATGTATTCTAATGTCAGCTTCACACCATGTTTATTTACTAGGTCATCGCCTTCTGTTAATTGTTCTAGGGCATGTTTGAAAAATGCTTTTACTGTGCTGTGCACTCCACTTAGTGGGGTGGAAGTCCAAAATTCAGGAGGCATAGCGGGCTATGTTGACTGAATTTTGAACTTTCAGACCGCTGAGTGGAGGGTGCAGAACAGTGAAATGATTTTTAAAACACGCCCTTGCCACTGCATTGTCGAATTTCTTCTCATATCATTGTAGGTGTTGTCTTCTTTTATGAACATGTGTATTCTCCAATCCGGTCTGTATTTTGAGTCAGAGTATTATTATAAGCCTTTATTGGGGTAATGTCCATTGTTATTTCAGTATTTTACTCAATTACCGTATTTCTCGTTTTTCAATAATACTATATACTTTCCCTGACACTCCTAAATATCTCTAATTACTCAAATGCACTATTATATATTCAAACAAAAAATGTGTAAAGCCTCAATAATACAATAGACTTTACACATTTACTTATGATATTCTTTGTAATTTTTCACTATGTTCAACAATAATCTTTTTCATAATATCAATATCTGATTGCATAGCTTCAATTTGATTTATACCTGCTTGATAACGATTGTAAGTTGATGTATAACACGATTCAAAATTCTGTAATCGTGGTAACATATCATTTTCAAGTGTTATTTGAATGTTTTTAATATCTGTCTTTAGTGGTTCAATCTGTGCTTGTACTATATTCGATATAGCAAGTAATAATTCGTTGTCTGTCATGAATCACACTCCTTATATATTTCATCAGTTAATGTGATTATATCATGTATTTGATTTAAAGTCCATTCTATCATTTACTCAATTTTACAATCCCAGCCAATCACAATCTAAAACATCAACACCATTCCCTCTCTT
>NZ_JAVBNS010000221.1:0-12621 GCF_031551385.1 Anaerosporobacter sp. | reverse complement strand
GAGAGATAAAGAGGTACGTCAAATCATGTTTCTCCTTTAATTCCATAAGCAAATTCAATATCTGTCGTTGAATCGTTACATCAAGTGCAGAAACCGCTTCATCAAGAATAACAAACTTCGATTGTAACATCAGCGCAACAGCAATACATACTCTTTGCCGTTGCCCGCCACTTAACTGATGCACATATCGCTGTCCAATCTCCTCAGAAAGCCCTACTTCAATTAGTTTTTCCTTCACCATCTGTTTACGCGCCTCTTTACGATATCCACCACTAATCTTTAATGGTTCTTCCAAAATCCATTGAATTTTCTTTGCTTGATTCAAACTACTATATGGGTCTTGAAATACCATTTGAGGTCGATTCTCTAGGCAAGTAAGCTCTCCTTCATATAAGGAATTCAGTCCAGCAATTGCTTTTGCAAGTGTCGATTTTCCACTACCACTTTCTCCAACAATACCAACCACTTCTCCTTGATTAATATGAAACGATGCGTGCTTCACTATCTGCTCTTTCTCACCTCTATGGATTCTACCACTCTGATAGTAGTAAATACTAAGCTTATCCACAGAAACGATCCGCTGTGGATAAGCTACTTCTGTTATACTTACTTCTTCTAGCTTTCCCTTAGCCCTCAACTTTTTTCTATTAATTGATGGTACAGCATCAATCAGTTTTTTTGTATAATCTTGCTTTGGATTCTGAAAAAGTTCATCAACCAAACCTTGCTCCACAATCTCACCATCTGCCATAACAATCGTTCTTTCACACATGGTTCTTATTACACCAAGGTCATGCGAAATCAAGATAATACTCACGCCATACTCTTCATTCATCTTCTTTAATAAATCTAAAATTTGAGCTTGTATTGATACATCCAAAGCCGTTGTAGGTTCATCTGCTATTAATAACTTAGGCTTACAAATCATCGCCATCGCTATCATAACCCGCTGACGCATCCCCCCTGATAGTTCATGTGGATATTTACTATACAGCTCCTCTGGATTACTAAAACCAACGTCAAGTAATGCTTCTATCGTTCTTTCTTTTCGATTTTTCTTTGATAAACTTGTATGAATTTCCAACATCTCACTAACTTGGTCTCCAATTCTCATAACTGGATTTAAGCTAGTCATCGGCTCTTGAAATATCATTGTTATCTCTTTTCCAAGATGAGAACGTTTTTGCTTCTTGGACATAGTAAGAAGGTTATTCCCTTCCATAATAATTTCGCCACTTGTTATTTTTGCAGAATTTTTCTGCAATCCCATTATTGACAAAGCCGTCATTGATTTACCAGAACCCGATTCACCAACGATACCTAGAATCTCTCCCTGATTCACTTGAAAGGATATGTTATTTACAACCATTTGCATAGGCTTTGTATCAGCAAAACCTATTGATAAATTCTTTACATCTAAAAGCATCATATCATATCCTTTCTTATCATTCTTCGTTAATTAAGCTGATACCTAATACTGTTATTATAATCACTACACCTGGTGCAATCGCATACCAAGGTGCTGAGAATAAATACGCTTGTGCTTCTGATAACATTCTCCCTAGACTGGCATCTGGCGGTTGAACTCCTAACCCCAGATAGCTCATTCCTGCTTCAGCAAGTACCGCATTATTAAATCCTATCGTAATTGTTGAGAACAATATTGGGCGAATATTTGGTAATATATGAACAAACAGGATACGCATATCACTTGCGCCCATTAGCTTTGCTAATTTTACATAATCCATTTCTTTCTGAACCATATATTCACTTCGTACCACCCTTGCAAAGCTTGGTATAAACACAATTCCCAGTGCCCAAATAATATTATATTTTCCAATTCCAAAGATGCTTATAATAACTAATGTTAGTAGTATACTTGGAAATGAGGTAATCCCATCGTTGATTCGCATTACTATATTGTCAACTATTCCGCCATAATACCCTGTAAATGCTCCCACTAATGTACCTACTACTGTACCTATCGCTACCGTTGCGATTGCAACAAAGAACGTTGTTCGACTCCCTTCCATAATACGACTAAGAATGTCACGTCCAAAATTATCTGTACCAAACCAGTGTGTCCAGCTTGGTGCTGTATTCTTAACTGTACCATTCATCGCATTGGGATCATACGGAGTATAGAAGATTCCTACTGCAACTAACAGTAATACAATCCCAATCAGAATCGCACCAAGTATGAAATTTATATTCTTCTTTCTCACTCGGCACCTCCCTCTTTGCTGATTCGTGGATCAATAATACGATACAATACATCTACAAGCATATTAATTACAACAACGATAGCTGCTATATATAATACAACCGCTTGTACTACCATATAATCACGATTTGATATTGCAACAACTAGTAATCTGCCCAGTCCAGGCAAGTTGAATACCTGTTCAACAATAATACTTCCTGCAAGAACATCCGCAATAACCATTCCAAGGAACGTAATAACAGGTATTAATGCATTCTTAAGAACATGTTTTAATAAGATGTCTCTCTCTGCATTTCCTTTACTTTTTGCCGTTCTTACATATTCAAAATGCATTTGCCTACGTATAGAACTTCTCAAAAATTTTACTGTCATTGCAATCTTTGGAATTGCCATTGCTATTGCCGGATATATCAAATAAGAAAAAAACATTCCTTTATCTTCACTATAACTCACAAATTTTCCCGGCACAAACCATTTTAAAATTATACCAAATACCAATGTTAATATCATTCCTAAAAAAAATGGCGGAATTGCCATCATTGTCTGTGTTAAAAACACTAAAATCCGGTCAAGAATACCGCCTTCTTTTCCTACAGATACGATTCCCAAAGGAATCGAAACTACTATAATTAATATAATCGTTATGAGAGCTAACCAAACCGTAACCGTTAATCGACTAGAGATTAATCCACTAACTGCTACATTATATTGTGAGGATTGTCCCAAATCACCGTGTAGCACATCCCCTAGCCATCTACCATAACGAATCATAATGTTATCATCTAACCCTCGTTCTTGACGCAACGCCTGAATTGCTTCAGGCGTTGCGTCCATTCCAAGAGTATTTACTGCACTATCTCCAGGGATTACTTGAAAGGCCGTAAATGTGAATATTGAGACAATGAACAATGTTATAATGAGAGTACTTATTTTTCTGATAATATATTTCACAACTTCCCCCGCCTTTCTTTCTTCACACTATTCTGCTATATAATATACTTTTGCCATATCTTGAACATATACTGGATAGAATGTATAACCTGCTAACTTCTTATTAACAGCTACAAGTAACGCTGGATCTTGGATATATGCTGATGCTGCGTCATTTGTTAAATACGTCT
Organism: Anaerosporobacter sp.; assembly: GCF_031551385.1. Taxonomy (GTDB): domain Bacteria; phylum Bacillota; class Clostridia; order Lachnospirales; family Lachnospiraceae; genus Anaerosporobacter. The sequence goes on along the minus strand of NZ_JAVBNS010000221.1, from coordinate 9,276 downwards.
GTAATTGTTTATAATACGCTACTTTTTCTTCATCAACTGTACTTGCAATTGCCTTTTGGAATGTAGCATCAAACTCTGCATTGTTATAATTAATAAAATTATTCTTTGCAGTAGAAGAGAAACGTTCTACCGAATCACGTGGTGCAAGGTTTGAAGTCAAACCAATTATAGTCGATTCAAACTCACGGTTTGTATATACATCTTCCAACCAAGTGTTCCATTCTACTAATTGAATTTCTACAGTAACTCCAATCTCCTTTAATTGTGCTGCAATAACTTGTGCTGTATCAACATGATATTGATAATTCGAAGGTACTGTAATTGTGAATTTAAGAGTATTGTCATATCCAGCTTCTTTTAATAAATCTTTTGCCTTTTCTACATTATGCGCATATGTGTCTGCTAAATCCGTATTGTAATATTTGGTAAATGCAGGAAACATATTTGTATCAATAATTGTACCTCTTCCTGCTGAAAGCATTTCAATGATATTTTGACGTTCAATGGCATAACAAATTGCTTGACGTACACGAATATCATCAAATGGTGCTTTTCCGTTGTTAAGGAATAATGCTTGTACAAGATTCATACTACCTTCCTCGATATGATACGTATCCGGTAATTGTGTTGCTTGATCATCTGTTAGATAAGGGAAAACATCAATTGAACCTGCCATTAATTCCATAAATGCAGCATCCGTATTTGCTGAAATCTTAAATGTTACTTGGTCAAGATATGCTTTATCTCCCCAGTACTCTTGGTTGTTATCCATTACAAAACTTACCAATGGTGTGTACGATACGAATTTGAATGGGCCTGTCCCCATAGGTGCTGTATCTAAATCAGCATAATTCGCTGGTACAATCGAACAAATTAGATAGGCAATTAATTCTGTATCCGCATTGTTTAACACCAATTGAATTGTCTTATCATCTAGAATTTTTACTTCCATAATGTTAGAAAGCGCTGATTCCACTTTCACAGACGGATCCGTCTCCTCAAGCAAACCAGCGCAACGTTCTATAGAATATTTAACATCCTCTGCTGTTACTGCGTTACCATTATGGAACTTCACTCCATCACGAAGGGTAAATGTATATGTTTTACCATCTTCAGAAATGTGGTATTCGCTTGCAACAGCCGGAACTAAATCACCATTTTCATCAGGTTTTACTAAACCTTCATAAACATTGAATAATACTTCTTTAGTTCCTGCCGCAACTGCTTTGTGTGGGTCAAGACTATCTAGATCTTGTGTTATTCCTACTACAACTGAGCCACCATAGGTTGGCTCTTTAGAAGAGGTATCATCTGTAGTCAGCGTTTTGTTGGTATTCTTATTTGACTTATCGCCTTTACAGCCTGAAAGTGCAATTGCAAACATAAGAACAGTCAACATTAATAGGTACTTTGAAAAAAACTTCTTTTTCATACTAGCCTCCTCATCTGTCAATGACAGACTTCCCGATAATATTTCTCCCATTATTCTATTGTCGATATAATAATATAAGTTTTTTTCTTAATAAGCAAGAAAAAAGTTGGAAGTATCTAAAAAAATGCAATTATTTGAATAGTTATTCATCACTCACACTTACATTTTTTCATTAAACTTCATAATATAACCTATAAATAATTGCGCAGATATTAATACCGCTCTTTCATCAATATTAAACCGTTCATGATGGTTTGGATAATCTCTCTCAAGCTCTTCATTCCCTGCTCCTACGAATGCAAAAGCTCCCGGGATATGCTGTTGGTAGATTGAGAAATCCTCTCCTAACATCATCTTAGGGATAGAAACAATATCTTCAGAATGAAACAATTCCTTGGCTGCCTCTAACGCAGTCTGTGTTACCCTCTTATCATTCATAACAACAGGATGTAATGATCTCATATACTCTACATGAGCTGTTGTGTTATAAGTTTCTGCACTGTTATAAGCAATTCGTTTTACCGAACGCTCAATATGCTTACAATCTTTTGTTGAGAACGTCCTTGCTGTACCTTCAATAAATGCCTCACCAGATATTACATTATGCTGTGTTCCTGATACGAAATGCCCTACCGTTACTACCGCACTACTAACGGGGTCAAATTCTCTACTGACAATTGATTGCAGGTTCATAACGGTAGCCGCACCTGCAATTGTCGCATCGATACATTGCTGTGGCTTTCCTGCATGTCCCGACTTTCCAGTAATTCGTATACGGAATATATCCGATGCTGCCATTCTTGGGCCTTCTTCTATTGATACTTTACCACAAGGAATGTCTCCGAATACATGTAAACCAAATATTTCAGAAACATCATCTAAATGTCCACCATCACAAATCGCTTTTGCACCAAGGCAATTCTCTTCTGATGGTTGAAAAATCAACTTAACTGTACACTTTAGCTCATCTTCATATTTCTTCAATATAGAAGCTGCCCCTAACAGAGCTGCCATATGTGCATCATGCCCACAAGCATGCATAAGCCCATCAACGGCAGACTTATATGTAACCTCTGTTTTCTCTGTAATTTTTAATGCATCCATATCGCAGCGAAGCGCAACAACTCTAGGCCCATGTCCAATAAACCCTATCACGCCTGTCTCTGCTGCCGATATAAACGGAATTTCCATAACTGCTAATTCTTCTTTAATTCGTTTTGACGTTTCAAACTCTTGCATTCCTAGTTCTGGGTGTTTATGAAAATGTTTTCTTAGCCGGATAATATAATTACTTATTATATCTACTTCCTTCTTTATATCCATTTCTCCAACTCCTCTTTACTATAAATAGGTGCAAAATCATCACTATCTGTACAGAAGAAACCTCCATTTGCCTGAATCATAGATAAGAACCACTTTGCTACCCTCGCTTTATCTTCTTGTGCTACAGTAACTTCATATATTGCCTTAACTTTTTGTTCTTCAAGAAATTCCTTATCACTATCAGAATCAAATGATTCCATCTCACATTCTTGAAAATCAACACTTGATGCTTCTCCAAACTCGATAGAAGCAATTCCTAAGTCTGGCCAAACTTGAATCTCCATTCCCTTTTCTTCCTCAACTGAGGCAACAATTTGTTTACATGTGCACTCTGCTGTTGCCATATAGAATAGATGCATCATTGTTGGGTGGATTATCTTATTGCTCTTCTCTGCTTTCTTTACCCCAACGCTTTGACTCTTTGCCTTTACGATACTCTTACTAGCATTCTTTGTAGCTGAATTTTTATTAGTTATACTTTTGTTAAATGCATTTTTAGTCGGTTTGTTCTTTGTATTTGCATTCTTACTTGATGAACCTTTATCAATTCCTGCTTCCTTTGTAATATAGCTATCCCAATCTATTACCTGCTTGCTGTTTCCAATCTTTACCGTCCCTTGTGATGATTTCTTACTTTGTGTTGGTTTATTGCCTTGTGATGGTCTCTTACCTTTATTTGCAAATTGTTTCATATCTGAGTGTTACTCCTCTCATTGTATCTCTTGTTTTAATGTTATCTCGAAACTTAACTTATGTTAAATATAGCATATTTCTTATTTCTTGCATAGGTGTGGCTTTATTTATTGATATAAAAATACTTTCCAAATTTTTTTCTAAAACTATTTGACAAAATAAACTTTTGATGTATAATAGTCTCATAAAAACAAGGGCGTTTCTTATACATTATAAGAATCGCCTTTTTTCTTTTGTTTTTCGTGCAGAAAAACAGAAGAATGTTATTAAAGCAAATAGAGGAGGTAGTTGTATGAAGAAGCTTGAAATGATTATTAAATCTGAGAAGCTTGAAGATTTAAAAGTAATCCTTGATGATTGCAATGCTACTGGAGTCATGATAACTAATATCATGGGATATGGTAATCAAAAGGGTTACAAACAAGTTTATCGAGGCACAGAGTATAATGTGAACTTATTACCCAAGGTAAAAGTTGAGACTGTAACATCTGATGAGATTGCCGAGGATATTATCACGAAAGTACTTGAACAAATCAACACTGGCAATTACGGCGATGGAAAAATCTTCGTCTATGACGTTGAAGATGCAGTCAGAATTCGTACTGGCGAGCGTGGTGCAGAAGCGCTTTAATTCAATCTTACATATAACACATTTAAATATATTTCCCCTATTATCAATGGAGATAATTTGTTTTCACAATTCGTGATGCAAATTGTCTCTTTTTTTATATGGTAGGGATTTATAAGAGCTATTACGGTTTAGCTTTCTTATAAATTAAATGTGTACTATTTTTTGTAAGGTTAATATCCAAAAAGGGAGGATTTAACTATGGAAAATATGCAATTATTAATGGATATTATGTGGACTATGATAGCCGCATTTCTTGTATTTTTTATGCAAGCTGGTTTCGCAATGGTGGAGGCTGGTTTCACTCGTGCCAAAAACGCTGGTAATATTCTTATGAAAAACCTTATGGACTTCGTACTTGGAAGTATCTTTTTCTTCATGATTGGTTTCGCTTTAATGTTTGGTAAAGATGCTGGTGGTATTCTTGGTACTAGCGGTTTCTTTAATACACAATCATTAACCGGAGTAACAAACTTACCTCTTGGTGTGTTTATGATATTCCACACAGTATTCTGTGCTACTGCTGCAACAATTGTATCTGGAGCAATGGCGGAACGAACAAAGTTCAAAGCTTATTTGATCTATAGTGCTTGTATCAGTATATTTATTTATCCTATCACTGGTCACTGGATTTGGGGAAATGGCTGGTTATCTAGCCTTGGCTTCCATGATTTCGCTGGTTCAACTGCTGTTCACTCTGTTGGTGGTTGGTGTGCACTTATCGGTGCGAAGATTCTTGGACCTCGTATTGGAAAATACGCAAAAGACGGAAAAGTTAATGCTATTCCAGGTCATAACCTACCACTTGGTGCTTTAGGCGTATTTATCCTTTGGTTCTGTTGGTTCGGTTTTAACTGTGGTTCTACAACTTCTGCAACTACATCACTTGGTGATATTGCAATGACTACTAATCTAGCAGCGGTTGCCGCTACATTAGCTACCCTTCTCTTAACTTGGAAGCGTTATGGTAAACCTGATATCTCAATGACTTTCAACGGTACTTTAGCTGGTCTTGTTGCCATTACTGCTGGTTGTGACACCGTATCTTACTGGGGAGCTCTTATCATCGGATTAATCGCAGGTGTTGCTGTCGTATTTGCTATCGAGTTTGTAGACAAAAAACTTAAAATTGATGATCCGGTTGGTGCAACTGGTGTTCACTGGGCTTGTGGTATCCTTGGTACATTATTAACTGGTTTATTCTCTATTAATGAGGATATCGGCTTAGGTTTATTCTATGGTGGTGGTTTTGAATTCTTAGGAAAACAAATTCTAGGTGTTGTTTCTGTTGGTGCTTATACAGCAGTCCTCGCTATTATCATATTCAAGGCAATCGATAAAACAGTTGGTCTTCGTGTTACTCCTCAAGAAGAGGAAGATGGACTTGATATTCACGAACACGGAACAGGCGCATACGCTGACTTCCAAACTAAATTATAGGACTATATTCCCCATACAATTAAATGGTATGGGGAATTTTTTTGATTCCTATGTCACATTTACGCTTTCCTTACCTTCACAATCTTATTCTTCCCTACTCCTAGTACAAAACATTCTCCTTGCATAGCAAACGTAAGATTCTCTACCTTTTCTCCATCTATCTTAACTGCGTTTTGTGTTAGTAATCTACGTGCTTCACTTTTGCTCTTAGCAAAATCAACATTGCAGATTAACGTTGGTAAATCGATTTCTCCATTTTCCATAATTTCTGATTGTTCCACTATTTGATTCAGCACATACTCTTTAATATTGTCTGGTATCTCTTTTTGTTGGTACATTACTTGAAAATGTTTTTCTGCTTCTTCTGCCTTCGCAACACCATGGTATAGAGCTGTAATTTCACATGCTAAACTCATCTTAATATCTCTTGGATTTACTTCTAAACCTTCTAATTCCTTTTGGTAACGCTCTATTTCATCTGGGTGAATATCTGTTACTAATTCAAAGTAACGAATAATTAAATTATCTGGAATCATCATAACTTTACGATAGATAATATCTGCTTCCTCATTAATTCCAATGTAGTTTCCAAGACTCTTACTCATCTTCTGAACACCATCTGTTCCCTCAAGAATCGGAACAAACATAGCAATCTGGCTCTCCAAATCATAATCCTTCTGCAATGTTCTTCCCATTAAGATATTAAATGTCTGGTCAGTCCCCCCAAGCTCAATGTCTGCGCCTATATGAATGGAATCATATGCCTGCATCAATGGGTAGAAAAATTCATGCAAACCGATTGACTGTTGATTCTTATAGCGATTTGAAAAATCGTCTCTTTCTAAAATTCTTGCTACCGTTACTTTACCTGCTAAGGAAATAATATCTTCAAAATTCAATTTCTTTAACCATTCACTGTTAAATCGTACTTCTGTCTTTTCTGGGTCGAGAACTTTCATAACTTGATCCGTATATGTCTTTGCATTTGCTAATACTTCTTCCTCTGTCATTTGGTTTCTGACTTTACTTCTTCCCGTTGGGTCTCCGATTCTTCCTGTGAAATCCCCAATAATAATAACTGCTCGATGTCCCAAGTCTTGTAGTTGCTTAATTTTACGAAGTACAACCGTATGACCAAGATGAATATCTGGTGCAGATGGGTCTAACCCTAGTTTAACGATAAGTGGTTTTTGCTCCTCATAGCTTCTCTTTAGCTTCTTAAGCAAATCCTCCTCGTTAATAATCTCAAGTAACCCCTTTTGAATGATTTTGAATTGTTCCTCTGGTTGCATAGTAATTAGTTTGTTTGTCATAGAAATTTCCTTTCTGAGACATTGTATCAAGAGTTTAATAGTAACAAAAAAGCTCCCATCCTTTGCGTATATTTACACAAAGGACGAGAGCATCTATTCTCACGTGTTACCACCTTTATTCACCAATAGCATTACTACTTTGGTCTCATCAGGTACGCCATCTAAAATCATGGATTATACCCTATCAATATAACGGTTGCACCCGTCACAGCCTACTACATACACCTATGTATGATTCAGTGTGAAACTCCGAGATGTATTTCAAGATTTTCTTTTGCGCTTCTCATCAACCAGCAACTTTCTGTTAAAAGAATACTTCTTTACTTCTTCTCTTCAATGTCTTTTATCCAATATTTTATTCAAGTAATTTTGTATTACTTGTTGCAAACTATATTATATCACTTTAATTCATATGTCAATCTTATTCTGCAAATACTTCTTTTATTTTTTTATTCATATATTTTTTAGACTTTTCTTATTTTATTAGCATTCAAACTATGATACACTTATAGCTAACTAGTAATTTGTTTTTACTATCATATTATTCTTGGATAGTCCTTAATTATCTATCCGCCCAAACTTTCACAAAAATGTAGAAAAGAGGTACTAACATTGGCCAAAGAAACTAAATTAGATGATTCTGCTGAAATCTATACAAAAAGAACACAACAAACCGAACGAGAGAAAATGAGTGATATGACTTTTAAAGAGAAACGTGAATACTTCAATACGTATTATTTAAGAAAGACTATTGTTGCTATTCTCGCCGTAACATTATTAGGATATCTTCTCTATCAGACATTATCCCCTAAACCAGAAGAATTGTTGAATGTCGCTGTTGTCAATGATTATTTTGAATCTGAAAAGCTAAAAAGCTTTTTAAGTGATTTAAACACACATTTTGAAGTTGATCCTGATAATCAGAAAATAATGTTTGATTATAGTTACTATATCTCAGATACTGACGTATCGCAAAACAGTGTCAGCTCTATTCAAAAGCTGTCAACCTATATCTCTGCAGAGCAGATTGATGTTATTATTGCTGATGAGGCAAACTTTACAACCTTTATGGAGCAAGGATATTTTATTGACTTAGCTGAGCTACTTCCAGCAGACTTGTATATCGAATTAGCAGACCTCCTTTGTGAGGGAACTGTCTATGATGAGGACTTAGATGGAGTACGAACACCTCTTGAACATGGCACATACGGCCTTCGACTTGACAGTAGCAGCGGATATGCCAGCAGTGGTTCTACTATGCAAAAACCTGTTCTAGGAATTGTATGCAATACAAAAAATGCAGATAATACAATTGAATTCATTCGTTATTTATTAGAATCCAAATAAACTTATAAGATTGTTCCCTTACTGGGTGCAAGACAAAAAGCAGGCTGTACGATAGCAATTATCGTACAGCCTGTTTTTTATCTATATATATTATTTTGCTACAATATAATTTTGTGCTTTTAATAATTCCGCGATTAATACAGCTCCACCTGCTGCTCCACGTACTGTGTTGTGTGATAAACCAACAAATTTGTAATCATATACAGTATCTTCTCTAAGACGACCAATTGATACACCCATACCGTTTTCATAATCTACATCAAGTTGAACTTGAGGTCTGTTATCCTCTTCAAGGTATTGGATAAATTGTTTTGGTGCACTTGGAAGTTCTAATTCTTGTGGAAGTCCTTTAAAGTTTTTCCAAGCTTCAAGAATTTGTTCCTTTGTTGGTTTCTTATCAAAACTAACGAATACAGCCGCTGTATGACCATTTAAAACTGGTACACGGATACATTGTGTTGTAATAACCGGACCTTCTGCTTTAACGATTTGACCATCTTCAACTTTACCCCAGATTCTAAGTGGTTCTTGCTCACTCTTTTCTTCTTCTCCACCGATGAAAGGAATGATGTTTTCAACCATTTCCGGCCAATCTTTAAATGTTTTACCTGCACCTGAGATTGCTTGGTAAGTAGTTGCAACAACAACTTTTGGTCCAAACTCTTTTAATGCATGTAAAGCTGGAGTATAACTTTGGATAGAACAGTTTGGTTTAACAACGATAAAACCTTTTGTTGTTCCTAAACGTTTCTTTTGATCAGCAATTACTGCTAAATGTTCTGGATTTAATTCTGGAACTACCATTGGTACGTCTGGAGTCCATCTATGTGCACTGTTGTTTGATACAACTGGAGTTTCTGTCTTTGCATATGCTTCTTCAATTGCTTTGATTTCATCTTTTGTCATATCAACAGCACTGAATACGAAATCTACTTTGCTAGAAACTTCTTCAACTTCATTAACATTTAATACTTCTAATTTTTTAACAGCTTCTGGCATAGCTGTTGTCATTTTCCAACGGTCACCTACTGCTTCTTCATAAGTTTTTCCTGCACTTCTTGGACTAGCCGCTACTGCAACTACTTCAAACCAAGGGTGAT
>NZ_JAVBNS010000294.1:0-35774 GCF_031551385.1 Anaerosporobacter sp. | reverse complement strand
TAATAAAAATATAGTAAAAAATAATACCCAAAATAGCACGCTATCAATAATTAATCTATTCTATTTAATTTCATAATTAGTAGTAAAATAAACTAAGTCTACTTTATTAAGAGCAGAATTGCTAGCATTAATATTTTTTGCAAACGTATTTATTTGATAGAGATGATAACTACCATTATAGTAAGTTGTACTAAGGGCAAAGTCTCCTACTGTACCAGGAGTATTTGTAAAGTAATGCGCAATTGAGTTCTTTGCAACTTGCTTTGCTGCTGTGTATCTAACAGGGGCTACATTAGTATTGTCTGCATCATCACCAGAGGAGGCAAAATGATTGGTATGTGATATGCGAATGAATTTTAAGCTTTTGGAATCAAACATATAAGCACTATGCGCAAAAATATCAGTTGCTTGATGTAAAGCCATACCCCAAATAAATAACTTCCTTTTTTCGCCACTAGTTATTGAAGGAGAAATCTTTGTATAGTTAATACCGTTAACGGTTGATGTGGTAAATACATCCATTCCCGAAGGCTTGTGGGAATAAGAGGGAAGTTCACCATATTTATTAGCAATCATAGTTAAGTAGATATAAGATGCTAAATAATTTGTAGGGCTGTGAGTTTTTGTTTCGTAATAGCCATGGAATTGAGGATGATCCCCTATACCAGTTAGCTTACTATCTATTTTAATTTCTTTAGTTCCATCTTGATCCTGCCAGATCGCACCTAGTTTGATGATTGCTATATCTGAATCTGTTAACGTCTTATAGGTTAGAGTCGCATCACTAGCGATATCTTTATGAGTGCTTTGACTCCATGTACCTGTAACATAATCCACATCCTCAAAGATAGGAATAATTGTTTCATTGTTTTCTAACTCGTCAGTTGGAATAATAGTTTCAGTAGTCGCAGTTTCTGTATATAATTCTTTAAATGCATCATATTGTTCGAGAGCGAAGTTTAAATCTACAAGACCATTTCCATATTCGTTTTTGTCACCATATAAGTTTGCTGAATAGTTTATTAACTGTCTAATAAAGTCATTCGTACAACTTAAATCTTTTTGCCATAGAACAGATGCAACACCTGTAACGTGAGGGGCAGCCATACTTGTACCATCATGAATAGCAACACCATCGAAAGCACCAGAAGACATAATCTGTTCACCAGGGGCTACGATTTCTAGTGTATCTCCTTGTGCACTTGCATCACTAACTTCTCCAAGACTATTTACGGAACCTACTGCCATTACTTCATCGTATGCTGCGGGATATTCAACGATACCATTATTTCCTGCGGCTGCAATAACTAGAATATTAGCATCGTTAGCATCTTTGATAGCTTTATGTAATATTTCTGAATTCGTAGTTGTTCCAAAACTAATGTTAATGATGTTCACTCCTTCATCAATTGCCCAGTATATGGCATCGACTACACGACTAATTGGAGAAGATAGATTCACATCAAGTACTCTTGCAGAGTACAATTGCACATTTGGATTTATACCAGTAATACCTCCCTTGAATAAGAGATATACCTAGGAAAATCTCAAAATAATTAGTAAAAAATTAGTACTCAAACCGGCTGGAACGATTATACAACAAAATAAACCATTAATCAATCAAAAATTTCAAATTAATACTAATTTACTATGTAAAAATGGATAAATAACAGAGAGAATATTGCAATAATGGAATTTGTGCTTGCCAATGGATATATTCAGTTTTTTATTATACAAAAAAGTACATACTTATAGTAAAATATGCTATTGACTTTGCTCAAAGACAGACATATAATAAAAACTACAATCCCTATAAGGATTATAGGAAATGTTTGCTTGTTGCTAACTTAATCGAGGTAGTTGTGTATTGGAATGTTTGTGATGCACACCCTGGCAAGTTGGTGAATGAATAAAAAACATTACTTGGAATAGTATGGACTGAAAGGGAGTGAAGGAATGGGAAAAGACATATTAGAAGATATCTTGCAAAAAGAAAAGAGTATATTAGCAAACATAAAAAATGACTTCGAATGGCTTCATGAGAATCCAGAATTGGCATATGAGGAATATAACACAACAGAGTACATAAAAGAGCAACTACTAAAAGAGAATATAACAGTTCTTGATCTACATTTAGAAACAGGTTTAGTTGCACAGATTGATGGAGGACAAGAGGGTTCTACAATTGCACTGCGATGTGATATTGATGCGCTTCCGATTCAAGAGGAGTCTGGGCTTGAATATGCTTCGAAAAAAGCTGGGCTTATGCATGCGTGTGGACATGACTTTCATACGGCTGTTATGCTTGGTGTGGCAAAAGTGTTGAATCTTTATAGGAAGGAGTTAAAGGGAAGTGTAAAGATTATATTTCAACCAGCAGAGGAAGCACCAGGTGGAGCAACGAAGATTTTAGAAAAAGATGTTTTAGAAGATGTTAAGCAGATATGGGGGATTCATACAGCACCAGGGATTTCAGTTGGTACATTGGCGATAAGTGAAGGTGCAGTGATGGCAGCAGTTGATCGGTTTGAAATTCATGTACAAGGAACAGGGACACATGCGGCGCATCCAGAGGAAGGAATTGACCCGATTGTTGTTATGTCGGCAATTGTACAGTCTGTTCAAACAATTGTAAGTAGGAATATGAATCCATTTCACGCAAATCTTATCAGTATAACAAGAATTGAGAGTGGAAACACATGGAATGTTATTTCTGAGAAAGGTTTTATGGAAGGAACCGTTCGCACTTTAGATGTAGAAGATAGACAAAGGATAAGGGAGAGACTATCTGATTTGGCAAGTGGAATTGCAAAAAGTTATGGGGCAGAGGCAACACTTTCTTGGTATGCTGGGCCACCAGCCGTATATAATGAAGCTTCCTTGTGTGATTTCGCAAGAAAAGTTGCAGATAAAATAGGTGCAGAGGTAACAGAAGTAGAGAAATCATTAGGTGGAGAGGATTTCAGCTTGTATCAAGAAAAAGTAGCAGGAGCATATATAAAGGTTGGAACGGGAGGGGAACACCCAATTCACCACCCAGCATTTATTGCAGATCAAGGAGCATTAATACCTACAGTAAGATATTTTGTTGAACTTGCAAAGGAAAGTTTGAATATAGAATTTGATTAATTATATGATGCAGCAACAAATATAATAATTATATATAGATAAATATGAATATATAGTTGACGAATGGTGGTCATATCCGTTAGAATCTGCTATAGGATAAAAAATAAAAAGCACGAGCAGCTAGAAAATAATAAGAGGAAGGCTGTAGTCAGAAATAGTTAAGCTAGATATTAGAAAGGCAGGAGAATATTATGAAAAAAAGATGGAAGAAGATAGTTGGAGTTTTATTAACCGTTGCATTAATTGGTTCTTTGACAGCATGTGGCGGAAAGAAGAATGATGAGGGAACAAAGGCAACAACAAGTAATGCGGCAAGCGATGTTGTAACAATAGGAGTTTCCGATACAATCGGTTCTCTAAATCCAATGCTTTTAGATGGAACAGAGGTAATGAAATATGCGATATCATTGCAGTTTTTACCTTTACTAGAACTGAATAAGAACATGGAATTTGAAGGACAGATAGCTACAGAGATAGTAACAGAAGACAATAAAACATTTACAATTAAGTTAGATGAGAAAGCAGCATGGTCGGATGGTGAGCCAATTACTTCAAAAGACGTACTATTCAGTTTCTTATGCTGGGCAAGTCCTGAGATTGGAAGTACAGGTATGTCAATTTATAACATTGAAGGAACTGGCGATGATGGTTTTGTAGAAGCTGGTTCAGACCATATCAGTGGAGTTGTTGCAGTAGATGAGAAGACAGTTCAGATTACAACAAAAATAGAGATGGCATTGTCAACATTCCAAAACATCTATGGAAGATACATATTAATCATGCCAGAACATATTCTTGGTGATGTACCAAAGGATCAAATGGTTTCTTATGAATGGTTTAATGCACCAACAGTTGTAAGTGGGCCATATATCGTGAAAGATTTCGATTTGAATCACTATGTAACCTATGTTGCAAATGAAAAATATTTTAAAGGTGCTCCAAAGATTGAGAATCTTTCAATCAAAGTTGTAACACCAAGTCAGTTATTAACTGGGCTTCAATCAGGAGAAATTGATTTAGTACAACAAACAATGGGAAGTATCCTTCAGGAAGACTATGAAAGTGTTAAGAAACTTGAAAATATAACAGTATATGATGGTACACCAGTTACAACACAATCCATTTTCTTTAATACAGAGAAAGTAACGAATGTGAAAGTACGTCAAGCGTTCCTATATGGAATGGATAGAGAACTTATTTTACAAGAGTTCTTAAAGGGCAAAGGTGAGATTGTAGACGGATTCCTTGCAAGTGCAGGCCCATACTATGATTCTAGTATTGTTCCTGTAGCATATGATAAGGAAAAAGCCAAACAATTGTTAGAAGAAGCGAAAGCAGAAGGTTGGGATGCTTCTACAGAATATAATTTCTATGTGAACAGTGGGGATACAACATTTACACAAGTAGCAACATATCTGGCAGCACAGTTTGCAGAGATTGGATTAAAGATTAAAATTAATACTGTAGATTTATCGACATTAATGACAGTTGCAAATGAAGGTGATTTCGACCTTATGGCAGTACAATATACGTATGCACCAGTAGATGTATATACAGATGCAAGCTGGTTATTATCAGCAGGTGGCTGGACGAGATATGAAAATGATGTAGTTACGAAAGCATTAATTGATACACAGCTCACAGTAGATACAAATGAAATCAAAGAATTATATAGAACAGTAGATGCGATTGTTCAAACGGAAGTTCCAATGATTGATGCGTATGTAATCAGCGGATTAGGAGCAAAGAGTAACCGTTTACAGAATGCTACACCAGATGTATATGGTACATTTATCAATGTACAGGATTGGGAAATCAAATAGAGAAAGTGAGGCAGAGACCAATGCCATTATTACAGGTTAAGGATTTAGAAGTTGTGTTTGAAAAAGAACATAAAGAGTTCGTATGTGTTGATAAGGTTAATTTCCATGTTAACGAAGGAGAGATTCTTTGTATCGTTGGAGAATCAGGCTGTGGAAAAAGTGTGACAGCATTATCAATTATGGGACTACTAGGGCAACAAGGACGTGTAAGAAGTGGCGAGGTTCTGTTTGAAGGAAAAGATTTATTGCAGCAGAAGGAAAAAGAGCTAGACCAAGTTCGTGGAAATGAGATTGCGATGGTATTTCAAGATGTTATGAACTGTCTCAATCCATGCTTTACGATAGGCAATCAAATGGCAGAATCTATTCGTATCCATCTAGGATATGATAAGAAGAAAACGAAAGAACATGCGATTGAACTTCTTGAAAGAGTTGGTCTGCCAGATGCGAAGTCAATAATGAAGAAATACCCTCATATGTTATCAGGAGGTATGAGACAAAGAGTTATGATTGCAATGGCACTTGTCTGTCGTCCAAAACTATTAATTGCAGATGAGCCAACGACAGCACTTGATGTTACAATACAGTTACAAATTATGAAACTTCTCCTTGAACTTAGGGAGGAGTTTCAAATGTCCATTCTATTAATTACACATGATATTGGCGTAGTTGCTGAGGTTGCAGACCGAGTAGTCGTAATGTATGCTGGTCAGTGTGTAGAAGAAGCAGAGGTACATAGTCTGTTTGAAAATCCAGCACATCATTATACAGAAGCATTGTTGCAATCTGTTCCTACAATCTATGATGATTATGAAAGAGAGTTAGAATCGATTCCTGGTGCAGTACCTGAGAATTATCAAGACTTGGAAGGATGCCGATTCGCAGATCGTTGTCGCTTTGCTACAAAAGAATGTTATGAGAGACAGGAGTATTATGAGTTTGAACCAAAACACTGGGTACGCTGTAGGAAGGAGTTACTAAACCATGCAAAATAATAAAAAAACCCTTGTAGAAGTGGAAAACCTCTGTAAGTACTACCCAGTTAGTAACTCAAGTATAGCAAAAGCAAAGCAGATGGTACATGCAGTTGACAATGTTAGCTTTCAGATACAAGAAGGGGAGACACTTGGTGTTGTAGGGGAATCTGGTTGTGGAAAATCAACAATTGGACGTCAACTTATGGCATTAGAGCGACCAAGTTCAGGTAGGATTCTATATGATGGACAAGATATAACAGCAATGACAGAACGCAAGTTACGTGGTATTCGTACAGAATTCCAAATGGTTTTTCAGGATACGAATTCTTCTTTAAATCCAAGAAAACAAGTCTATGATATTCTTGCAGAGCCGATGCTCTATCATAAGATAGTAACCAAGGAAAATGTAAAACAAGAAGTGGAACGATTGTTAGATATGGTTGGTCTTGCAAAGAATTCCTTGCATAAATATGCACATGAATTTTCTGGTGGGCAAAGACAACGTATCGGTATAGCAAGAGCCTTGTCACTGAAACCAAGATTGCTTGTCTGTGATGAACCAGTAAGTGCATTAGATGTATCCGTTCAAGCACAGATTTTGAATCTGTTAGTAAGTTTACAGAAAGAGATGAATCTAACCTATGTGTTTATTGGACATGGTTTGGGGGCAGTACGTTATATCAGTACAAGGATTGCTGTTATGTATCTTGGTAAGATTGTAGAGATAGCAGATGCAAAGGAATTGTTTGAAAATCCGCTTCATTCATATACAAAAGCACTTGTAGATGCATCACCGATTCCAGACCCAAATCTTCGTGAACGTTCTCGAATTATAATTAGTGGAGAGATACCATCTTCGGTAAACCCACCTAGTGGATGTAGATATCATCCAAGATGTCCTTATGCGAAAGAGGAATGTAAGAATGTAACTATGGAATTACTAGAGGTGAAAGGTACAAGTAACCATCTTTGTGCTTGTCCATATAGTTTAACAGAAAACATAGTAGGGGAGGAATAACGCATGTGGAAATACATGGTAAAACGAATCATAGCCGCAATTCCAGTACTTATCGGAATTACTATAATTGATTATTTGATTATGAGTCGTGCGGGAAGCCCTCTTGCAATGATGCATGGGCCGAAGATATCGGAAAGTGCAATTGAAGCTAAGGCAGCGATGCTAGGACTTGATAAGCCGATTTATCTGCAGTATTTTGATTGGCTAAAGCAAGTATTAACAGGAAATCTTGGATATTCCATCAAGAGTTATCAACCTGTTACAGAGATTATTGGAAGTCATATTGGCTCTACATTATTACTTATGGGAACGTCATTAATAGTAGGGCTTATTATTGCAATACCAACAGGAATTTATAGTGCGATTCATCGTTATACAAAGAGAGATTATGCATTAGTATCACTTTCCTTCCTTGGAACAAGTATACCGAGTTTCTTTCTTGCATTAATATTCATTTATTTGTTTACGGTACGTTTAGGCATTCTTCCTTCTAGTGGTATGATTACACAAGGGACAGGTGGCGGATTCTTTGATGTTGCAAAACATATGGTTATGCCGGTACTTGTATTAGCAATATCTATTGCAGGGACAAATATCCGATATGTGCGTAGTGCTATGTTGGAAGTTTTACAGCAAGATTATCTTAGAACGGCAAAGGCAAAAGGAATTGGTAAGTTTTTAGTGATTAATAAACATGCCCTAAGAAATGCAATGCTTCCTGTTGTAACTGTTATCGGAATGCAGATTCCTGTTTTGTTTGGAGGAGCAGTTATTGTTGAACAGATGTTTAGCTGGCCGGGACTTGGGTTGATTACAATGAATGCCATTACAAGCAGAGATTACCCTGTGATTATGGGAGTGTGTTTACTGACAGCAGTAGTAGTTTTGTTGACGAACTTAATAACAGATATTATCTATGCAATTGTAGATCCAACCATTCAGTATAAGTAAATGTCAGAACGTTATAAAACGTAACAGTTACGGTTGCTGTGAAGGTTGTGTGTGAATAGTAACATGTAACAGATAGGAGTCGACACATGGAACATAAAGGGAATATTGGAAGAATCACAAAAAGATTTATGAAACATAAACTAGCAGTAGTTAGTTTTGTTTTTTTAGTTGTAATGATAGTTTTAGCTTTATTTGCTCCACTGATTGCACCATATAATCCAAATCAGATAAGTGGTGGCTTTTCAAAAGCACCATCTATGGAGCATCTGTTAGGAACAGACCAGATTGGCAGAGATATGTTAAGCAGATTACTGTATGCGATGCGGGTATCTTTATTTGTCGGGGCAGCGGCAACAGTAATTTCAACGGTTGTTGGAATTATATTGGGACTATTATCTGGGTTTATTGGCGGCATTGTGGATAGCATTATAATGAGAATTACAGACATGGTTATGTCTTTTCCATATATTTTATTGGTTTTAGTTGCAGCAGCAGTATTTGAACCAGGGCTGTGGAGTATTGTACTAATTTTAGGCTTTGTAGACTGGCCTGGAATAGCAAGATTGGTACGTGGTAACGTATTATCTATTCGTGAGACGAATTATATTAAAGCAGATATTGCGGCAGGTATGCCAAAGCGATTTGTTTTATTTTCAGAGATATTACCGAATACGATAGCACCAGTGTTTGTATACGCAACACAAGTATTTGGAGTTTCTATACTTGATGAAGCTGCACTTAGCTTCTTAGGAATGGGTGTACAGCCACCAACAGCAAGTTTAGGAAATATATTGAACGGCGCAGAATCCATTACCGTTCTTACAAGTAAATTCTGGCTTTGGGTTCCAGCGGGGTTATTGATTATATTGTTGGTTATTAGTATTAGTTTTGTGGGGGATGCATTAAGGGATGCATTGGATCCTTCGGTTTAAGTTTTTTGGAGTACTTGTGTAGGAGTTAGTTTGTCAATGCAAAACTTTTTATGCTGTTGAGCTTCTTCGTTACTGTACTATAACACGAAACACGCTACACACTAAGAAGTACTATAGGTGTTTCGCTATCGTTTCTTAGTTTTAGTACAGCAGCGAAGAAGCAGATATAGGTTATTGAGTTTTGCAGGGGTATGTTGTGGATACACAAGTACGGGAAGGGATTGGATAAATAATTCTTTGTGGCTGTTTGGAAGGTAGTGGCTGTTAACGAAGTGAAACGTAAAAATACAATACATTATAGTTTGGAAAAGTTATATGTAGTTATGTTTATCGATGTTATTTAGATTTATTCTTGAAAGGAGGGCTTTACATGAAGAATGATTTATATTATCAAACGTCAGAATATGATTGTGGGCCTACTACGTTATGTAATGCTATGCGTTTTTTGTATAAGAGGGAACAGATTCCGCCTGAGATTTTGAAAGCAATTTTTATGTATACGTTAGATGCTTATAATGAAATGGGTGAAGTCGGCAGAAGTGGTACTTCAAGAATGGCAATGGAATTCTTATCGAGTTGGTTTAATCAGTTTGGTAAGACGAAGGGGTTTCCTATTCATTCGGAATTTCTTAAGAATAATCAAGTGTATATCGGACCAAATAGTAGAATTACAAGTTGTCTTCAACAAAAAGGCGTTGTAGTTGTTCGGGTTTCGCTGGAAGGTGATGACCACTATATATTGTTAACAGGATTGCAAGAGGGTATGGTTGCTATATTTGATCCGTATGATATGTCGGATTATAATGATTTGACATTTTTAGGAGTAACACTTATTAGTAATCAACCAAAAAAGATGAATCGCCTTGTAAAACCAGAAATTCTAAATTCTGATTTTGAACGTTCCTATTCATTGGGAGAAATTAAAGAGCGTGAAGCAATGCTTATCTATAATACGGATACTAGATATACACCGGAGAGGACGATTGAATATATGATTTAGATGTGTAAGTTGAATATTGAAACACAGTAAGAGGAGCTCTTTTGGTTTTAAGAGCTCATTTTATTGTGTTACGCATTCTATTTACTAATTGATGAATCAAGATACTGAATCTGAATTAGATAGCAATTGTTTAGGTCAGAAGCATCATATGTAAGTAAATAATCATTTCCTTGAATTATTAAATTCCAAACATTTTCGTTGTCTATGCGTATAATAAGTGGTGCACTATTTGAATCAGTAGATTTTTTGATTGTTATGATGTAATTAGAATCCGTATCAATTTTTTTTTCAAGTATTGTTGCTTTTGTTGTTGTTATTAAATGTTGTTTATCTGGAAAAAATATAGTATATGACAGGTGAAGTAATACAACAACTAATATAGGGAAAAAGCATTTTTTGTATTTCATATGTTAAGACTCCTTATTGATGAATAGATATATTGAATCAAAATATACTATAGAACTTGGTGGAAAGAAGAGTTTTGAATATGCAAAGGCATATGTAATGAAATAACTATATTTTATAATTGTACAATGCATAAAATAATATGTAAATATAAAATGCAAAATAATGTAAAAAAAAGAGAGCGGGAGGCAGATGATATTGTTCAGTTATTTTGTCTATGACCTGAACTTTGTATGTCACTAAGAAGAAACTGTTTGTTAAAAGGTTATTAAATTGCGAATTATAGGAAAATATGTAGTCAATTTCACTTGCCAACAAGTAAAAAATATGATATTCTGATTTTAGTATAACGTTTTAATAAAAACAAAATAAGCAGGTGAAGATATGGCAAATATTACAATAAAAGATGTCGCAAAAGAAGCAGGGGTTTCAATTGGAACGGTTTCAAATGCTTTGAATGGTAATAGATACATCAATCCAGACACGAAACAAAGAGTTATGGATGCAGTTAAAAAACTAAATTATATTCCGAATTTGAATGGAAGATATCTGAAGGCTGGAGCTACGAAAAATCTTGGTTTTTTCACAAACAGTATATCAGGTCCTTACTTTTGTAGTTTGATGGACTATATGAGTCGAGAATGTGAGCGTAGAGGCTATAATCTCAATGTGTTTATTACAAGAGATTCTTCCGTTATTATGGGAAATATTCTTGGTAAGAATTTAGATGGTGTCCTTATCTATGAGGATACAACTGTAAATGAAAATGAGATTCGTATGTTTGAAAAAGAAGGAATCAAAGTTGTATTTTTAGACAGAGAAGTAAGTAAGAATGGTGTGTCTAGTATTTTATTTGATTCATATAAAGCAGGATATGAGGCTACAAAGCATCTTGTTAATCTTGGACACCAAAGAATTGCTTTCATTGAATGTGTAGATGAGGTAACAGATAGTTTACGTCGTAAAGAAGGTTATAAAGCTGCACTTCGTGAATGTAATTTACCAGTTGAGGATGAACTTATTCTACAAGGTGCTTTTGAAGAGGAATATACATACAATACGATAAAGACATTTGTGAAATTCAACTCATTGATTCTTCCAGATGCGTTTCTTGCAGGTAACGATTTGAGTGCAATTGGTTGTATTAAGGCACTTGAATCAGATGGTTATCGAGTACCAGAAGATTTTAGTGTTATTGGATTCGATGATATTGATATTGCACAATATTTTAGTCCTAGTTTAACAACAGTAAGAAACCCGATTGCTAGACAAGGAACATTAGCAATTGATACTTTAATTGACATGATTGAGGAGAAAGAACAAGGAACAATTATTAAATTGGATGGAAATCTAGTTATTAGAAACTCTTGTACAAGAAAAAAATAGTGGGTGATGGCTTGTGTTTATGGAGTGGGATGCCCTTGCAATGTGATGTGTTTGATTAAAAAATAAATAATAAGCAAAAAGAGTATCAGTAGTAGTTGGTACTTTTTTTGTTTTTTGAAAGAGAAAACTACCAGTATCAATTACATTGACATGAGCATACTAATATAGTAGAATGAAGGTACCAAAAACGGTACATAAAACAGTAATTGAAAGGATGATTATATGATAGCTGCGAAACCAATTGACGTGAGGGCGAGAATGAAAGAATACATGGACCTAGCTTATGAAGGTGAGCCTGTCATTGTATCTCGAAAACAGAATAGAAATGTTGTCATTGTGTCAGAGCAAGAGTATAACAGTTTGCAGAAAGCAAAGAGAAATGCTGAATATTTAGCCAAATTAAACGAAAGTTTTGCTCAGTTGGAACGTGGCGAGGTGGTCGTAAAGACATGGGAAGAATTGGAGCAAATGGCGAATGAATGATTTTACTTTTACTAAAGAGGCATTTGAAGAATACTTATACTGGCAGATGCAAGACAAAAAGACTTTGAAACGTATAAATGCATTGATGAAAGATATAAGAACGAATGGAGCGTTAAATGGGACTGGAAAGCCTGAAAAATTGAAATATCAGGAAGGGTATTCAAGACGTATTGATGATGCGAATAGATTAGTCTATGAGATTGATGAATTACAAAATATAAAGATTGTGAGTTGTCGAGGACATTATGAAGATTAGCATCCAAGTGAGTAAATGTTTTTGGATATATAGGATTATAAAGTCATATCAAACAAAAAACCACATTACACGATAAAAAGTGTAGTGTGGTTTTTTGTTGTACTTTTAAAAGTATTAAAAAATCGCATAAATTCAAGGGTTTTGACGTTTTACGCAAATGTAAAAACGTTATTTCAAAAGAGAAAAACAACACATAAACCCTGAAAAAACACAACATTACACGCATCAATATAAAAAACAGTTGTACACTTTCACTAAAAAACATAAAAAAAGGCATTGTCAAATAGCAAAATGTATGATATATTGATAATAGTTAAAACGTTTTAATACAAAAGAATGAAAATTTCAATGGTTTTTATTCTGAAAGCTACTTTATAACCAAGCAAGGTAAATAGGAGGATTAGGAATGAAAGGGAAAAAAACTTATGGGTTGCTTAGGCGAGGTATGGCTTTAGTCTTGAGTTTGGCTATGACTACGAATGCGATGGGGACTTGGAATGGTTCCAATGTGGTGAAGGCGGCAACAGCAGACGAAAGAGTTATGTTTTCTGATTTTGAATTGCCATTCAATGGACTTTCGGCAGGAAACCAATTGGTGAAAGACGATGAAAAACAAACAGTATTAAAGTACATAACAACAAGCGGTGGCGGTAGTGATGAAGTAACAGTGAAAAGTGTGAATCAAGAGGCTGTTGATGTTACTGGTATGACGAAGTTTGTTATAACAATTAAAGATACACAAGGTGAAAACACAATACGTGTTAAAGTTGATAATAAGGCAGATGTATGGTCAAGTGATAAGGGTGTTCAAGGAGAATGGTGTGAAATTGAGATAGCACTTAAAGACTTGAATGTCGAGAATAATCAAGTTTCACAAATTAAGATATATGAATGGAATAAGGGGACGTATTTCATAGATGATATATATTTTTCAAATGATGATGGAACACAAACAGTTCTGTTTCAAGATTTTGAAAAGTCACTTACAATTAATGACTCAACTGCTGGTAAGATAACACAGGACGAAAAGAAGTCAGGAAACACTTCATTACTGTATAAAAAAAATGGAGGAGATATTCAAGTTACACTTCCTGATGCAGATGGTGTGGATGCTACAGGAAAAGAATACTTAGTTATATGGATAAAAGATACACATGGAGATAACAATTTTGAACTTCAATTGACAGATGCAAACGGAGGAACATCAAAATCTGGATATTGGACAACGGCTCAATCTGTTAAGAATCAATGGGCACCAATTGTTGTACCGATGACAGAATTGACAGATAGCTCATCATTAGATATCTCGAAAATTGTTAAGGTTAAGATTTGGGAATATAACGATGGTAATTACTATATTGATGATATTTACTTTACAAATGCAGTTCCACCAAGTGCACCTACATTTAGTGATGCAGAAGGAAATTATGGGGAAGCATTTGATTTAACTCTTTCAGCAGAGATTGGAGCGGATATCTATTATACAACAGATGGTTCTGTGCCAACAGAGAATTCGCAGTTATATGTAGGGGCAATTTCGATTGCAACGACAACAACAGTGAAAGCAATTGCAATTAAAGATGGAGAAAGCAGTGCAACAGTAACGGCAACATTTACAATTAGGCCAAACGATTTACCGGCAAAAACGTTTTTATCAGATTTTGAACAAGAAACAGCACAGATGGTAAATGCAACAATAACAGCAGAAGACAAATATAATGGTGAAAAATCAGCAGCATATGTTGTTGGAAGTTCAGCATCACCAAATGAAGAATCAAGCTTCTATGTAGAAGTAGCAAATAGTGTAGATGCAAAGTACTATGATTATTTTGTTTTCTGGATGAAAGATACACAAGGTAGCAATACAGTAATGTTACAATTTGTTGATGAAGATGATAACATGACAAATTGGGCTTGGTATGATAACTCGTCTTCAAAAACTGGTAAAACAGTTAAGAATGAATGGGTTGAGTATGCAATTCCAATGTCAAAGATTCAACAAAAGGAAAATGTAGATTTAACAAGAATTAAAGGTGTTCGTATTGGACAATGGAACTCAGGTACATATTATATTGATGATGTATATTTTACGAATACATTAGCACCAAAAACACCTGTTGCAAACTATAATTCTGGAACATATGCAGAATTAACAGATATTACATTAACAACAACGAATACAGATTGCCAAATCTATTACACAACTGATGGAACAGAACCAACTGTAAATTCGACTCTATATACAACACCATTTGCAATAACAAATGATACAACTGTTAAGGCAATTACAGCAAGAAGTGCGGATGATATGAGTGGTGTTGCAGTATATAATTATAGAATCAAAGCGTTACCAGCAAGCGGAGAGGTATCTTTCCAGACATTTGAAAATGGATTAGCGCAAGTGAAGAATGCATATGGTGTTAAATATTCATTAGATGCAGATTCGGTAGAAGGTAGTAATGCGCTTATGTGTAATATGTATACTGTTTCAGGAAATCCATCTGAAAAGGTAAGAAGTGTCTTCTTACAATTAGCAGACGATGAAACGGTAGATATTAGAAAATCAAATTATTTAACAGTGTTTGTGAAAGATTATCAAAATTACAATACACCAACTGTGTTTGTGAAAGATATGTTTGGAACAGTAGTTTCGGGCAAAGTAGCAACAGCAACAGTTTATGGTGAATGGACAAAGTGCTATATCTATCTAGATGATTTAGATAGTAAAAAAGAATTAGACAGAGCATACATTAGCGAAGTAGGTATTGGATTTAATAATACGGGAACTTATGTAATTGATGACATTTCATTTAGTGAGTATGTATACGGAATCGCAGGTACAGTAACAGCGAATGAAGTTGTAACAAGTACAGCAACAGACAAAGAGTATGTTGGTTCTTGTGCAATTGAGTTATTTGCTGAAGATGGAGCAGAGATCTATTACACAACAAACGGAAAAGAACCAACAAAAAACAGTGATTTATATACAAAAGCAATTTCAATAACAAAAACAGCAACAATCAAAGCAATAGCGGTGAAAGATGATGTAAGTAGTTCTGTTTACGATTTTTCATATGTTGTAAAACCAGGAAAAGTTGTAGCAACACACGGAGCAGCTGGAACATATGATGATTTTGCAGTTGTAGAGTTGGGTTCTACATCGGGAGCAACTATTTATTATACAGTAGATGGTTCTGAGCCAGACAAGACGAAGACGGTATATAATAAGAAGGCATTCCGAGTTGATGAAAGTAAAACAGTAAAAGCAATTGCATATAATTCAGATGGTAGTGCAAGTGAAGTTACAACATTAGCATATGTGATTAATAAAACAGCGCAAGAACCAGCAGGTAATGATGAACAAGTGACAATTTCCAACTTCTTGCAAGCAGACGGTAAAGTAATCCGTAATAATTACGGTAAAGGTGATGAAGTTGTATTACGTGGTACAAACGCTGGTGGCTGGTTAGTTACAGAGGATTGGCAATGTCCTGTTGATGGAAAAGATTTTGTTACTATTATAAAGACATTAACAGAACGTTTTGGAAAAGAAACAGCAGAGGAATTAATTGAAGTTTATCAAGATAATTGGTGGACAGAGAAAGATTTTGATTTGGTAAAAGAAGAAGGTATGAATGTACTTCGTTTGCCTGTAACGTATTTTGAGATGACAAATGCAGATGGAACATTAAGTGAAGATGCTTTCGAGAAGCTTGATTGGTTTATTGAGCAAGCAAAGAAGAGAGATATCTATGTAATGATTGATATGCATGGAGCATTTGGTTCGCAAAATGGTAAAGATCATTCGGGTGATATCACAATTGCAGATATCGGACAATTCTATGGTGAAGAGGAGAATATTCAAAAGACAATTCGCCTTTGGGAAGCAATTGCAACAAGATACAAAGATGAACCAATTGTATGTGGCTATGATTTATTAAATGAGCCTAGTACAAGCGGAACAATGCAATATGATGTATATGATAGACTCTATCGTGCAATCAGAGCAATCGATAAGAAGCATATGATATTCATGCAAGCAATTTGGGAACCTACAGATTTACCAGATCCTGCATTGTATGGCTGGGAAAATGTTGTATATCAATATCATTTCTACCAATGGAATGATTTGAATAGTTTGAATTCACAAACAAGCTTTATTAACAATAAGGTTTCTTTGATTAACGAGTCAACAAACTATGACGTACCTGTGTTTGTTGGAGAATTTACATTCTTTGCGAATACAGAAAGTTGGAAACAATGTTTAGATATATTCGAAAGAGAAGGCTGGAGCTACACGACTTGGACATTCAAAGTATCTGACGGTGGTGAAGGAAGTAGCTGGGGAATCTATACGAAGAAATCGAATACAGTTAATATTAAAACAGATTCAGTAGAAACAATTCGCAGTAAGTGGAGTGAAGTGACTACGGATACATTTGTTAGGAATACGGAAATTGCTGATATCTTAAAGGGTTGCTTTGCGAATAATTCAGAGATGAAAGTGCCATATGAAGAAGAGCCACAGAATAACGGTGGTGATAATGGTAATAACAATAATAATTCAAATAACGCATCAAATGAAACGAAACAATCAGATGATGTAGAAGATGATACAAAAGAACAAGAGATTGTAGTACCTGCAGATATTAAAGAGTTAGCGAATAAGAGCAAGGCTGCATTGAGTATTAAAACGTTATATGTATCTGGCAATAAAGATACGACAGCAAAAGTGAAGCTTTCAATTCCGGAAGGATTGAATCAAGTAGTAAGATTTAGTGATAATGGAATTAAAACAAATGAAGTGATTGTTACTTATACGTCAAAGAACACAAAGATAGCTACAGTAAGTAAGACAGGAAAGATTACTGCGAAGAAAGCAGGAAAAACAACAATCGTAGTGACGTTTGAATTAAGAGACGGAACGAAGATTACGAAAAACTGTGCAATTGAAGTTAAGAAAGCAACAATGACTTTGGCTAAAAAAGTAGCCTCTATGAAGGTTGGAAAGCAACAAACAATTAAAGTTAATTGTGTAGGATATGATGCGTCTAAGATTACGTGGAAATCATCAAATAGTAGCATTGTTACAGTGGGAACGAATAAAGGTAAAACACAAGTAAAGATAACAGCAAAGAAAAAGGGTACTGCGAATATTATAATCTATTGTGCTGGTAAGAAAGTAAAGACAATCAAGATAACAGTGAAGTAAGGTTATAAAGGCTTCAAAGATAGGCAGATGCGTGAAAAGACCAATGTTTATTCGTATAATGCCCTATGGCATGTCTGAAAGTTCATTGCCCTAGCTGTGTGAAACGTTTTAATTCGATAAATCATACAAAACACGGAAACTGACGATAAAAAAGGTGTAAATATATAAAAATAGCACAAAAAAAGCGTTGACAGAACGTAAAAAAGATGATATATTTTATGTATAGATTAAAACGTTTTAACACAGCTCTTAAAGCTAAGAAATGGAGGTTACATATGAATACGAAAAAGCAAGGATTCATAAAAACATTGAAACGACAAGCTGGCTTGCAAAGTATGGTTATACCAGGCGTAATATTTATGATTATTTTCAGCTTCATGCCTATCTATGGTTTGAGTATTGCATTTAAAAATTATACCGTTGTTGATACATTATCAACTGCAAAATGGGTAGGATTTGATAACTTTATGATTGCCTTTCGAGATAAGTTTTTTTGGAAATCTGTAGTTAATACATTAGGAATTAGTTTCTTAAAACTGTTAATTGGTTTTACGATTCCAATCATATTATCAATCATGATATATGAAATCAAAGATGGGCCATTTAAAAGAATTATGCAAACAATCTCCTATCTACCACATTTCCTTTCATGGATTGTTCTTGGAGGTATGATGATTAGCTGGATGTCATCAACTGGTATGTTCAATGAGATTTTACATTCGCTTGGATTGATAAGCGAACCAAGAAACATATTACTTGATGCAGATAAGTATTGGCTTATTGCTGTATTATCTGATGTTTGGAAAGAAGCTGGCTGGGGAACTATTCTTTACTTAGCAGCAATGGCAGGTATCGATAGTACATATTACGAAGCAGCAAGGATTGATGGAGCAAGTAGAATTAAACAAATTTTACATATTACAATTCCTTTATTAAAAACAATCATTTGTTTGAACTTTATATTAACAGTAAGTGGATTATTAAAATCAAATCTTGATCAGACATTAGTATTGATGAATTCACAAAACCGTGTAAAAGCAGAAGTAATTGATTCCTACGTATATCGAATGGGTATTACACAAGGAGATTTCTCTTATGCAGCAGCGGTTGGGCTAGGCGTTTCTATTGTATCGCTAATATTACTAGTTACCGCAAATTATTTCACAAGTAAGATCAATGATGAATCAATATTGTAAAGGAGGAAAATAATCGTATGAAAAAAGCTAATATAAGTGAAAGTAAGATATTTGATTTTGTTAATCGATTAGTTTTGCTTCTAATCGCGGTAATCATTGTTATTCCGGTTTGGAATATCGTAGCATGTTCCTTTAGTAGTGGAAAATCATTGGCAGAAGGTGGATTCGTATTCTGGCCAAAAGAGTTCTCAATTGAAAATTATAAAGCAGTAATGAACGATATGAGTATATGGAAAGCGTATATTATATCGATAGCAAAAACAGTACTTGGTGTTATCACTCACGTATTATTCTGTTCGATGGTTGCCTATGGACTTAGTAAAAGAGATTTAATGGGAAGAAAATTATATACAGCAATGGGTGTTGTCACATTGTTCTTCTCAGGTGGTATGGTTCCAACGTACTTATTAATGAGACAGTTGAATCTTACAAACAGTTTCTTGATTTATATTATTCCTGCTTTATTTAGTTATTATGATGTTGTTATCTTAATGAACTTCTTCAGACAGATTCCAGTGTCATTAGAAGAATCAGCAAAGATTGATGGTGCAGGTGTTTGGAGAATCTTCTTAAAACTTATCTTACCATTATCAAAACCTGCAATTGCAACAATCGCATTATTCAATGGAGTATATCAATGGAATGACTTCATGACAGCAAAATTATATATTACAGATAAAGCACTTTATCCTGTGCAAATGAAATTATATGAAATTATTGTACAACAGAATGTTAAGAATATGCCAGTCGGCAGTGTAGTAATGGATACAACTTCAAAGGGTGTACAATTAGCAACAATTGTTATTACAACAGTTCCAATATTAATCGCTTATCCAATGTTACAAAAACACTTTGTTTCTGGTATGATGCTTGGCGCTGTAAAAGAATAAGTAACTAGTAAGGTAACTATTCAGTAGTATAAAAAATGGAGGTATGAAGTATGAGAAAAGGATTATCAAAATGGGCTACAAAATCAATTGCACTTCTAATGGCAGCAACATTGATGCTTGGAGGATGTGGTAAAAACGAAGGAAACAGCAATAAGACAACTACAAAGGGTGATAGTAAAACAGCTACATCAACATCAGATGCGAGATATGATATTGACCCTAACACACCAGCGTGGAAATTAGACACAAAAGAGATGACAGAACTTACATGGTATGTAAACGCTGACTGGTGGAACACAGACTGGGGTACTGACATCATTACGAAAAAGATAGAAGAAGATTTAAATCTTAAAATCAAATTTATCGTAGGTGATGATACAACACTTAACACATTGTTTGCTGGTGGCGATATGCCAGACTTAATCAGTGTATTTGATTCAAGTTCACAAGTTGCTTTAAAAGCAGATTCATGGGCACTTCCTTTATATGAAGTTGCAGATCAATATGATCCTTACTTTAGAAAGGTTGCATCTGACGAAACATTAAGCTGGTTACAATTAGAAGATGGCAAGAGCTATGGTTATGCAGATTACTCAAATACAAAAGCTGACTATGAAAGTGGTCAATTATATGCAAAAACAGCTTTCGTAATTCGTAAAGATGTATATGAAGCATTAGGAAGCCCATCTATGGGAACACAAGAAGAATTTGTATCAGTATTAGGTCAAATCAAAGAAAAATATCCAGAATTATATCCAATTGGATTTAATGCATTCACTACAGATAGTACAGGTTCAATGGGAGATCCATTCCAAGACTTTATCGGTGTACCACTTTTAGATGCAGATGGAAAATACTACAACAGAAATCTTGATGAAGATTACTTATCATGGATTAAAACATTTAATGAAGCTTACCGTTTAGGATATATCAGTGATGATAGTTTCGCAGATGACGGAACAGCTTTTGAAGAAAAAATCAAATCAGGTAAATATGCTACAGTTATGATGGATGGAACACCTCAATGTTCTGGTTTCTTAACAACATGGATGAACTCAAATCCAGATTCAGCTTATATCGCAATTGATGGACCACAAAGTACAATTGGAAACAAACCTACATTAAATCAAGCTGGTATCGGTGGTTGGATGGTATCTTACATCACTAAGAAATGTAAAGATCCAGCAAAAGCAATTCAATTATTCACATATTTATTAACAGAAGAAGGACAAATCCTTACTCAATATGGTATTGAAGGCGTTTCTTACAATGTTAATGCGGAAGGTAAATTTGAACTTACTGCAGAAGCAAAAGATATGCAACAAAATGACAATGATAGATTCAAGAAAGAATACCGTATCGGAGAGTTCTTCTTCTTCGGACATGATAAATACAAAACATTAAGTGATGATGCATATCCAGAATCAATCAAACAACTTCAAGAATGGGGAACTGGAAAATTAGTACCACACTTTGTTCTTGAAAACACAAGCCCAGATGCTGGTACAGAAGAAGCAAGAATTAATTCAGGTGTTACAACGGAATGGGTAACAACATTAGTTGGTATGATTCGTTCAAACAGTCCAGAAGCATTTGATGCAGTAGTAGAAGGATACAAGAAATTCCTTGATGAAAACAACTATGCTGCTGTTATCGATGTAAAGAACCAAAAAATCGAGAAAAACAAAGTAAAGCTTGGTGAATAACAAGCACTAGGAGGGTATTCTATGAACATAAAATGCTATCGAAGCAATGAAGAAAAACAATTTGAGGTAAGTGAACTTTCGTTTATCGGCGATGAAAAAGCAGAGATGAATTTAATCAAAGTGTATCCGAATGAAACAAGACAGACGGTATTAGGTTTTGGTGGAGCGTTCACAGAAGCGGCAGCTGAAACAATGTCTACAATGAGTGATAAAACGAAAGAACAATTTTTACAAGCATATTTTGGTGAAGAAGGAAACAAATATAATTTCTGTAGAACACATATTCAAAGTTGCGATTTCTCACTTGGAAACTATGCATATGTAGAGGATGCAGAAGACAAGGAATTAAAGACATTTACTCTTGAAAGAGATAAACAGTATCTAGTTCCAATGATTCAAGATGCATTAGCAATCAATCCTGATATTCAATTACTTGCAAGTCCATGGAGTCCGCCGGCGTTTATGAAGACAAACAATGAAATGAATCATGGTGGTGTTCTAAAGAAAGAATTCTATCCAATGTGGGCAGATATGATTGTAAAGTATGTAGAGGAATATGAGAAGCTAGGTATCAAGATTCATAGAATTTCCGTACAAAACGAGCCAAAAGCGACTCAAACTTGGGATTCTTGCTTATACACTGGTGAAGAAGAAGGAATCTTTGCGACAGAGTATTTACGAAAAGCATTAGATGCACATGAATATTCCAATATTGTTATTGTTATATGGGATCATAATAAAGATTGTATCCTAGAGAGAGCTGACGAAACATTCTCTGTAGTAGGAGCAAAGGACAGCGTAGGAGCAATTGGATTCCACTGGTATACAGGCGATCATTTTGAAGCATTAGATGCAGTAAGAATGAAGTATCCTGAGAAAGAGCTTATCTTCACAGAAGGTTGCGTAGAATATTCGAGATTTAAGTCCAATAATCAAGTAAAGAATGCAGAGATGTATCTACACGATATCATTGGTAACTTGAATCAAGGTATGAATGGTTATATTGACTGGAACCTTGTATTGAATGCAGAAGGTGGCCCAAATCATGTAGGTAACTTCTGTGATGCACCAGTTATGTATGACAAAGACAGCGATCAATTAGATATCAAATTATCGTACTACTATATTGGACATTTGAGCAGATATGTTAAGAAGGGTGCGAAGAGAATTCTCGTATCAAGACATACGGATCAAGTGGATGCCGTTGGATTTGTAAATCCTGATGGTGAAAAAATAGTTGTTTTAATGAACCGTACAGCAGAGGATTTGAAGATGCAGATTTGTGAAAGTAGAAGTGTTTGCGATATTACGCTTACAGCACATTCCGTAATAACACTTTGCTGGTAGTAATATAAAGAGGCTGTGGCAAAATGAAATGTTTTGCAACGGCCTCTTGGTCTAAAAAGAAGTACAGGTAATTGGAATTACAATTAATAAAAAAAGGACATGATGGACATGGTAAATAAAAATAGACTACTAAAAGTAGTAAATGGTAAGCTTGTTAATGGGCTAGGCGAAGAAGTAATCCTTCGTGGTGTTAATCTAGGTGGCTGGCTCGTTCAAGAGAGTTGGATGTGTCCAGTTAGCGGAGATGATAGAAAGTGGGCAAATTTGGATACGCTTACTGTTTTAGAAAAACGTTTTAATACAGATGAAGTACAAGAGCTAATTGATACATACCAAGATCATTGGATTACAGAAGCAGATATTAAGAATATCGCAGAAATGGGTTGTAATGCGTTGCGTGTACCTTTTTGGTATCGTAATTTTATGAAAGATGTAAATGGTACTTGGATTGATGAAAATCTTGATGAGAATCCTGGTTTTAAACGATTAGACTGGATTATCCAAATGGCTGAAACATATGACATGTATGTTATCTTAGATTTACATGGCTGTCCAGGTGGACAGAGTATGGATCATTGCTGTGGTACATTAGTTCAGAATCTTTTATATACAGAGGATATCTGTCAAGAAGCAATGAAGAAGTTATGGATTGCTATTGCAAATCGTTATAGAGACAATAGCACAGTTGCTGCCTACGATATTATGAATGAACCACAGAATAATGGAGGATATGAAGGAGCAAACAGCTATGACCCTTGGAAACAGGAGTCATGGGAGATGTCAAATCAAATCTACGATAGCATGATTAAGGCAATTCGTGAAACGGGCGATGAACATATAATCACAGTAGAAGGTATCTGGCGTGTATCAAATCTTCCAGACCCGAATAAGATGGGTTGGACGAATATGATGTATCAAACACATCTCTATGATGATGATGCAGGTTTTAAACAATGGGTAGACGATATGGCAGACGTGATGGCTAAGTATGAAGTTGCTGGTTATATCGGTGAATTCCAGAATCTAAATGGTATTAAGATGTGTAATGAGAAAAACATCAGTTGGACTACATGGTCATACAAAGGTACAAATAATGATGTGGGAACGTTCTTCTGGTATTTTGCAAATGCTGATAGAGCAGATGTGGAGAATGATTCTTTTGAAACCATTAAAGCTAAGTGGAGTGAAGGAATTGAGACAGAGAATTTTATTGAGAAGACTGTAGTTACAGATTGTATAAAGAGTTCTACGAAGTAGTTGATGTACTTGTGTTGGATAAATGATTATTGCAAAGAATAAAAAAAACAAGAAGGAGTTATCCCCTCTTATATGATGAGGGGGTAACTCCTTCTTGTTTTTTGAAACAGGTTGAGAAGTAAGATGCGGTATTGAATCCACAGCGCATAGCAATAAAGCTTGTTGATAAATCAGATGTTTGCAGTAACTGTTTTGCTAGACGGATTCGTTGCTTTAAGACATATTCGCCAAAGGTCATATGTACTTCACGTCGGAATAAATCACATAGGTAGCAATGATTGAGATTAATTGCTTCGCTTACAGATTGTAATGATATGTTCTCATCTAAATGATTGTGGATATAGGTGATGGCATTTTTGATATGTTCATTCTCGTGTTTTTCTACGAGGTAGTCTTTGCAGTAGGCGTAGTTTGTTATTATGCTATTGCCAATGGAAGCAAAGTTTGCAGAGGAACATTGTATAAGTAGTTGTTCGTTCTTGGTACAGCAATCATGTAGGGAGACTTGTTCTTTTATAAGGATATAGTTGTATATGCCGTGGTTCAGTGAGGATAGATATAGGCGTATCTGTTGAGGTGGCAATTGTTCTAGTTGGTTACGGTCTTCTTGGAAGGCGTTAAGGGCAACTTGTAGGTTTCCATTATAGAGTAGGATATAGAGTTCATTGTGGTTTAGTAGGAATTCGTTTTGAGTAATCATTTTATTGATACCTTTCTTTTGTTTGTTCGTTTTCAAATATTTTAGAATATTATCAAAACATTTTGAAACACAGATTGATTATATCATGTTATGATTCTTTTGGTTAGTCAAAACTAACTAGATGAAAAATATTATCAAAGAGGAAGGAATAGGATATGAGATTAAAGAAGTTAGTAACAATAGGAGCAATAGTAGCAATGAGTGTTTTAGCAGCAGGTTGCGGAAAGAAGGAGTCGAACAATCAAGATGTAGTGACAAATGCTTCGAAGGTGGTTGAAGAGACAACAGAAAAAGAAGAAATGGTAGAAGTAGCTGAGACGAAGGAAAAGGATAGCGAAGTGAAGGAATCAAGTAAACCTGTTACAGAGGAACGTGTAGTAGCGAGTTCAGTAGCGGTTGTTCAGATTCTTGATGCACTTGGTGTTCCGATGATAGGAGTTCCAACGAGTAGTTATGAGCTACCAGAAAGTGTAGCAGATGCGGCAAGAATCGGTAGTCCGATGTCACCAGATATGGAAGTAGTTGCTTCGCTTGAGCCAACTGTAGTTGTATCGGTGGATTCGCTATCAGAAGATTTGAAAACGCAATTTGAAACATTAAATATTGATTCGGAATTTGTTAATCTTAGCAGTTATGTAGGATTGAAGGAGTCGATTAATAGCTTGGGAGAACGATTTGGTGTTGAGGAAAAATCCAATGAATTAATAGCTTCTTTTGAAGAAAGGGAAGGCAATATTAAAGCAGCGATAGAAGGAAAAGAAGCACCTAGCGTTTTAATTATATTTGGTGCAGGCTCAAGTTTTATGGTAGCTTCAGAAGATTCCTATGTAGGTGACCTTGTAAAGATTGCAGGAGCAGAGAATATTATTACCGATGCACCAAGTGGTTTTAGTCCGATTGATATGGAATATCTTGCAGAGAAAAACCCAGATTATATTCTTTTTATGGCACATGCAAATCCAGAAGAATCATTAGAAGCATTTAAACAGGAATTTGAAACAAATCAAGCTTGGCAAAACTTTGATGCGGTTAAGAATGGAAATGTTGTAGCATTAGAGACGGAATACTTTGGTATGAGTGCAAATCTATATGCGGTTGATGCAATGGAGAAATTGGTAGATATTTTATATGAAAAATAGTGAGGAACATCAAGCATTTTCACATGTGAATTTTTGACCTGTAATTCAAAATCTGCAGGTTAGTAGGAAGGTATGGTTATTAAGGTAATGAAAAAACGAGGTAGTGCATTTTTAATAATGGTAATCCTTCTTCTTGTTGTAGTTGCCGTGTCAATATCAGTAGGAAGTGTGTCAGTACCAATTCGTCAGATTATTGATAGTGTAATCAATGGAACGGGAGGTAGTGGAGGTATTGTGCGAGATATTCGAATTCCAAGAGTGGTAATGGGATTGCTCGTTGGTGCGAATCTTGCAGTAGCGGGTGTTCTTTTGCAAGGGGTAATGGGAAATCCCCTTGCAGACCCTGGAATAACGGGAATTTCATCGGGAGCAAGTGTTGTAGTTATGCTTGTTATGCTGTATTTTCCGAAGGCTTCTGCCAGTATTCCGCTTTATGGATTTGTCGGAAGTATGTTAGCATGTTCCATAATCTATCTGCTTGCTTGGAAAGATGGAATAGCAGCAATTCGTATTATCCTTGCAGGTGTAGCAGTAAATGCGGTATTAGGTGGAGTGACAAGTATGATTTCGATATTAAATAGCGAGAATCTTACAGGTGTACTTAGTTGGCTAAATGGTAATCTTGGTAAAAAAGGTTGGTCAGATGTACGAATGTTGCTTATCTATACCATGGTTGGTCTTGTATGCGTAATTCCTCTTTCAAAGAGCTGTAACTTGCTTGCACTTGGAGATAAGAATGCGAAAAGTTTAGGCTATAATCCTAATGTACTGCGAATTCTGATATCGCTTGTAGCTGTATTTTTAGCTGGAATTTCAACAGCATATGTTGGAGTTATTGGATTTATTGGACTTGTAGTACCGCATATATCGAGAATGATTATGGGAACTGACCATAAGGTATTGCTTCCGTTTTCAGCATTACTTGGATCTACGTTATTAGTATTAGCGGATACGCTAGGAAGAACAATTACAGCACCTTATGAAATTCCAGTTGGTATTGTAATGACGATTATCGGTGGACCATTTTTCCTATATTTATTAAGAAAGGATCAGAGAAGATATGGACATTAAAAATATTGATTTTTCATATGGAGATAGACCATTGATTCGAGATTTATCTGCGACGATTGAAAAGGGTAAGATAACAACAATTATTGGGCCAAATGGTTCGGGGAAGTCAACACTTCTCAATCTTATTATTAAGCAATTACAAGCGAAAAAGGGAAATATTCTTATTGATGGTAAAGATATAACGTCGTGTTCCTATAAAGTGATTGCAAAGCAGATGGCAATTGTTCATCAACATAATACAGCTCCAGAGGATTTGACAGTAGAGAGTTTGATTGCGTATGGCAGAACTCCTTATCAAAGTTTCTGGTCGTCAAAAGATGAGGACGAGGAAGCGGTTGTTGCTTGGGCGTTAGAAGTAACAAAACTAAAACATTTGGCAAAGAAACCAATTAGTCAGTTATCTGGAGGAGAGCGGCAACGTGCATGGATTGCTATGGCACTTGCGCAGAAGACTGACATCTTACTGCTTGATGAACCAACTACATATCTAGATATCTATTATCAGTTAGAGGTACTTAATCTGGTTCGGGAATTGAATAAGAACTATGGTATTACGATTGTTATGGTGTTGCATGATATCAATCAAGCAATGCAGTTTAGCCATAACGTAATTATTATGAAATGTGGAACAGTTGTATATGCTGGTGATACCGTAGCGGGAATTACAGCAGAACGTTTGCAAGAGGTGTATTCTATTCAGGCAACAATTCGTTGGTGTGATAAGAATTGCTGTCCGTATATAGTGCCGATTGCGGTTTAGGGATTGCTTAGAATATTTATTCATTTGAACTTGGTTGAAGTACTTGTGTTTTAAATGGTTTGAATGCAAAACTTTGAACTGTTTTCAGTGATTCTTCGCTGCTGTACGATAACACGAAACACGCTACACACCTAAGTACTTCTAGGTGTGTACGTGGAGGTATTGGAAGGGATACGGAAACGCTTTCGATTCGGCATCCTGCCTCAGCTCAAGCTAGCTCTGCATCCATGCCTTGCTTTCCTTGACTGTTGATGTACACACTAAGAAGTGCTATAGGTGTTTCACTACCGTTTCTTAGTTATCGTACAGCAGTGAAGAAGCAAGGGAAGGCAGTGAAGTTTTGCATGGCGACTTTGTTGGTACACAAGTACGGTAAGTTGTTGAATGAATAAATATTGCAAGGTATTCATTTGTTAATAGGCTTAAATGAACAATGAGAATGTAGATATTATAGAAGGAGAATTAGTATGAAAGTATTAGTAACATATTCAAGCAAAACAGGTAACACAAAGAAGTTAGCAGAAGGGATTTTTGCTGGGATTGAAGTAGAAGAGAAGGTGATTATGCCTATGAGTGAGGTGACAAACATTGATGAATTTGATACCGTTTTGGTTGGGTATTGGGTTGATAAGGCAGCACCGAATGCGGAGGCGGCAAAGTTTATGGAGAGTTTGTCTGGCAAAAAAGTTGGTATCTTTGCAACGTTAGCATTTTGGCCAGATTCGGATCATGCATGGCAATCGTTATGTAATGGCGAGGCTATTGTAAAAGAAAATAATACGGTTATTGGAAAATATATTTGTCAAGGAAAATTAGACGAGAAGATTATTGCTATGTTTGAGAAGATGCCTGCGGATAATCCACATGCAGTAACAGAGGAAAAAAGAAAGCGTTATGAGATTTCAAAAAATCATCCAACAAGTGCAGATGTGGTAGCAGCGGCAGAATTGTTTAAGGAGAAGTTGATGGTATATTCTGGTTGTTAAGAAGATAGTAACGCAAGGTGTTTTGCAAATAGAAAGGATAAAGATATGTTTAAAGAAAGAATCAAGACACATCACAGTGCGATGGGAGAGGGAAAACAGTATCTTAGAGGGCCTGGGAATGTGAAGCAAGTGCTTTCGGTTGCGGAAGATGACGCATCAAATGCTGTTATTTATATTCATGTTCCTTTCTGTGCTAAGATTTGTACATTTTGCAATATGAGGAGAAGTTTGCAAGAACCTTCGAAAGAGTATGCGGATTTAATTGTAGAAGAAATAAAGGAATATAGTAAGCTTGAATATGTGAAGAGTCGTATATTTGATGCAGTTTATTTTGGTGGAGGAACACCGACAACATTGTCAACTGCAGATTTGACAAAGATATTGCGTGCACTTAAGGAATCGTTTCAGTTTACAGAAGATGCAGAATTCACGGTTGAGACAACAGTAACACAATTGCAAGAAGAGAAGTGGAGAACCTTGATAGAAGAAGGTATAAATCGTTTTTCTGTTGGAATTCAGACGTTCAATAATAAAGGTAGAGCGATGATGGGACGTATTGGAAGTGGCGAGACGGCATATGAACTTCTTAAAGCGTTGAAGCAGACCGATGTGGTTGTTAGTATGGATTTGATTTATAACTATTCAGAGCAGTCAATGGATGATTTATATGATGATTTGGATAAGATGATCGAGCTGGATCTTGATGGTTTTTCTATGTACTCTCTAATTGATATGAAGGAAACAAAGATTAGTGAAGCACAGGGGCAAGATAATGATGAGAAGATGTTCTTTGTGATTAGTGAGCATATGGAGAAGGCAGGATATCATTTCTTGGAATTAACGAAGATGGTAAAACGAGATTCTTATCGTTATATTATGAACCGTCATGCTGGAGCAGACACCTTACCACTTGGAGCAGGAGCTGGTGGCTCTATGCATGGGCTTGCTATGATGAATCCAATTGATATCGATGAATATAGAGAAAGCATTCGTAATTTTGATAAACGTATGGGAATGCAGTTTAGTCCAGATTATAAGGAAGTCGTCTGTTTTAAGGGAGATATCCAAACAATACGTCTTCCGAGAAATACTAGTCTATATAAGGAGGAGAAAGACTATCAAAAGATGCTTGAAGAATTGATTCAAAATGAGATGGTATCTAAGGTGGGAGATGGATTTTCTCTTACGAAGAAAGGGGTATATTGGGGGAATACGATTTCTAGAGAGCTTTATAATTTAATTTGACGAAATATACGATTTATTAAAAAACAAGTATGCTTGCTGTAAATGTTGCGTGTGAACAACAGTAACGAGGTGTGCTGAATAAGAGTTTCATTTTGAATATTTGCTTGCTATTATGTGCTATACCATGTAACATGTTTCATATGTTACATGGTATAGCATTTGGTAATGTATTACAGTTTTGAAACAGTAGATAGAGAAAAAAATCAAGATTTTTTGCATACAAATTTGTGTCTCTAACTTAAGAGCGTGTCTGAAAAATCATTGCTCTGTTCTGCACAGCACAGTACAAGCATTTTTCAGACACACTCTAGTTTGCAGACGATGAGAAAGGCATGGTTATTCATGACAAACCAATTTAAGAACTACAAATTATCCAATGAAATTATTGACGCATTGACGATATTAGGATATACAGAACCAACAGAGATTCAAAAAGAAGTGATTTCACTTGCTTTACAAGGAAGAGATATTGTTGGAAAGTCACAGACAGGAAGTGGAAAGACAGCAGCGTTTGCGATACCATTATGTGAGGAAGCGGTATGGGAGGATAATGCACCAACTGCGCTTGTTCTTGAACCAACAAGAGAATTGACGGTACAGACAAAACAAGAGATATTTCATATCGGTAGAAAGAAACGTCTGAAAGTTCCCGATGTGTTTGGTGGATTTCCGATAGATAAGCAGATTCAGACATTAAAGCAGAAATCACATATTGTAGTTGGAACACCAGGACGAGTTATGGATCACATTAGGCGTGGTACATTGATATTATCAAATGTTAAATCAGTTGTAATTGATGAGGCGGACTTAATGTTCGACATGGGATTTGCAGATGATATGAGACAGATTCTTGGTGAGATTAAGACAAACCCAAGAATAATGTTATTCTCGGCTACGATAGGTGAAGCAATAGAGGATATGATTGAACGCTATCTAAAAGAGCCTGTCTTTGTAGAAGTTGCAATAACAGAAGAGACAAGAATTGATATTAAACAGGAAATCTATGAAGTAGAAAAAGCGAGTGAAGAAAATGAGTTAAATAACGAAAAGTATGAAACATTTTTACATCTACTAGCAAGAGAGAATCCAGATAGTTGTATGATTTTCTGCGGAACAAAGGAAATGGTTAATGTTTTGTGCAGAAAGCTTCGTAAAGATGGTGTCAAATGTGGAATGATTCACGGTGATATCGACCAACAAGATAGAATTCGAACAGTGGAAGGTTTTCGTGAAGGACGTTTTCGTTATCTAATTGCTACGGATGTCGTTGCTAGAGGGATTGACTTTGATAATCTATCCCATGTGTTTAATTATGATTTTCCAACAGGCAGAGAGACTTATGTTCATCGTATTGGAAGAACAGGACGAAATGGAAATACAGGAATTGCAATTAGTTTAGTAACAGAGTCTGACCAGAAGATGAAGAGTATGGTGGAGAGCTATGTTGGATATGAACTGCCTGTTACGGAATATGTACCAGTTAGTAAGGATGAGGAAAACGCATTCTGGCAACGACAAAATGAAAAGGTTGTATTAAAGAAGAAAAAAGGTGCTGAATTTAATAAAACAATTACAAAACTATCTATCAGTGGTGGTAAGAAGAGTAAGATGCGTGCAGTTGATATTGTTGGAACAATTTGCAGTATCAATGGAATTCTGGCAGATGATATTGGTGTAATTGATGTAAGGGATAGTTTGACATATGTTGAAATTCTGAATGGAAAAGGGAAGAAAGTATTAGATGCATTGCAAGATAAGACAATTAAAGGGAAAGTGCGAAAAGTGCGATTGACAAGATAGGAGTGGAATAATTTGAAAATTGGAGGTGGCTAATATGTTGTATCCATTTATGACTTTGAATGACAATACAGAAATTGTACATTCTGAAGTGTTAAATAATAACGGTTTTAGTGATAAAGAGATAGAAGAGTTCCAAGAGTTAATAGAATCCATGGCTCATATTATTATTGAACTTGCAAGAGAGGGTGGATTGGAAAGTCCCTAGTGTGCCTAGGTAACGAGGAAACACATTACTGAAAAAGTATTTGTTGCACCCTAGGCAAGTAGCTTTTCGGTGGTTTAAAAGCTAGTCCATGAATTTTGGCTACGCTGATTTGTTGTAATGAATAAAACATTAAAAATAAGTCTAAAATAAGATTGCATCGAATTTTAGACTTGAGTTTTTTTGTTTTAGGCTATAATAAGATTACATCGAATATTAGCCGAAAGGGGTGCGTGTTGTGGAATATATTAAACGCGATTTAGAAAACAAGATCGTATCTTTGTCAAAGGAATACTCATGCCTGTTAATAACTGGACCTCGACAGGTCGGAAAGACAACTGTTTTTAAACAACTTATGTCTGATGACAGAGAGTATGTTACCCTTGATGATTTTGAGGAACGAGCACTTGCACGAAAAGACCCTGCATTGTTTTTGCAGATGCACTCTTTGCCAATCTTTATTGATGAGGTTCAATATGCACCTGAGTTGTTTTCGTACATTAAAATTGCAATTGATAATGGTGCTGAGGCAGGCTCGTTTTGGCTTACTGCTTCTCAAGCATTTTTATTAATGGAACTTGCACAGGAGTCTTTAGCGGGCAGAATTGCGATTTTGCATATGACTTCATTGTCCCAGCATGAGATTTATGGCAAAGGCGACTGTGTGCCATTTTCTGTTGAATTAGATGAACTAAAGAAGAGAAAGAAAATCAATTCCCCTGCTGATATGAATGAGATTTACGAACGTATTTGGAAAGGCTCTATGCCTGGTCTTGCAAGCGGAAAATATACCGACCGTGATGTTTTTTATAACAGTTACATTCAAACCTACATTGAGCGTGATGTAAGCGAATTGATTGACAGAGTTGATAAATTACAATTTGCTGATTTTGTTCGTTCTGCTGCTTGTCGTGCTGGACAAATGCTCAATGTGCATGATATTGCAAATGATGTTGGAGTATCCGATGAAACTGCGAAACGTTGGCTTGCGGTGTTAGAGAAATCTGATGTGATTTTCTATCTAAGACCGTATTCTAATAATTTGTTGAAACGTACAATCAAGACCCCTAAGATGTACTTTTTCGACACTGGACTTGTTGCATATTTGACAAGATACAGTTCACCTGAAATACTTGCAAACGGTGCGATGAATGGAGCAATCCTTGAAAATTATGTTGTCGCTGAAATACTTAAGACTTACTATAACAATGCAAAAGACTGCTTGTTGTGGTATTATCGTGACAAGGATACCAAAGAGATTGATATGGTTATTGAGGGCGATGGCGTTCTGCATCCTCTTGAAATCAAGCGTTCAGTAAATCAAAACAGTCAAATCATCGGAGCATTTGAGATTCTTGACAAGGGTTCTGTTCCGCGAGGCAAGGGTGCAATTTTGTGTATGCGACCAGATCTTTCGGCTATTAATGCAGATAACTTCATTGTGCCGATTTGGATGATATGAACGATATCTAAAAAAATAATACCGCTTTTTCCTAAGAGCAGCAAGAGCGATTCTGCTGCTTGTTTTTTGCCTGTATTCCGCAACTCCTATGGACATACTCTACGGTTGTATCTCTTGAAAATAGCGGTCGAGCTTTTTGCGCTCACCTGCAAATGAGTAGTATTTCGGTTTCATATCATAGAATAGCTCTAAATTAAACGAAGCATTTTCGATAATCTCATCAAATAATTCGGCATTCATGCAGTAATGATTGTCCGCTGGATTGTGCCAAAATAAAGTACTTCCGCATACGGAGCAGAAACCGCGCTCAACTTCCTCGTCATGATAGATTGTGATTTGCTCCTCGCCTTTTGCAAAAACCACATTTTCTTTTGGTCCTGGGTCAATCGATAGCACTGGCCCTGAGTTCATGCGACGGCAAGTGTCGCAATGACAAGTATAGACGAAATTACTATATTCATTGATAGTGATTTCAACTGCGCCGCAGACGCAATGTCCGTGAATATTGTTCATAAATTATACCCATGCATATCACAAGCTTGCTTATGATACTGCCTCATTAAATACAGATGAAAGAAGTCTTTGGCTGCATGGTCTCCTTTAGGTTTATTTTCTTTCACCATTTTTGTTTCGTTTGATATAGGAGGATAAAGTCATTTTAATGAAATTATTTATGTTCGTCCTATATTCAAATTATAATACAATAATGTTGACACAGTATGTCATATTAAAACATTAATAATGTTGGGGTCAAAAGTCATCTTGCCCCTAACTGATACACGGATTGCTACGCATTTCATGCTCTCGCAATCCTAAAACATTCGAAATCCGCTCTATTCGAGCTACTTTCTCATGTTTTGCGGGTCTCAAAGTCATACTTTTTCATGCAAGCATGAAACGTATGACCTTTTGACCCTTGTATCATTAATTTCTTGAAAAAACATCTTGTACATATGAGCGTACAAGATGTATGCTATACTTATAAAGATACTTAGAA
Source organism: Anaerosporobacter sp. (assembly GCF_031551385.1). Lineage (GTDB taxonomy): Bacteria > Bacillota > Clostridia > Lachnospirales > Lachnospiraceae > Anaerosporobacter. The sequence continues at coordinate 1,444 of NZ_JAVBNS010000294.1, read as the reverse complement.
AATAAAAGTTTAAATACATATTAGGAGGTCTATTATGGGCGATATAAAAGCAACGATAATGAACGGTAATGCAGTACTCGGTATTGAACTTGGTTCAACTAGAATTAAAGCGGTTTTAGTAGATGAAAACAACGCACCAATCGCATCTGGAAGCTATGAATGGGAAAATCAATTAGTGAACAATATCTGGACATATGATGTGGCAGATGTTTGGAAAGGTGTTGCTGCAAGTTATGCTGAGATGGCAAAAGACGTGAAAGAAAAATACGACGTTACAATTACAAATCTGAAAGCAATCGGATTTAGTGCGATGATGCATGGATATATGGCATTTGATAAAGCAGGAGAGCTTTTAGTGCCATTCCGTACATGGAGAAATACAATCACTGGTAAAGCATCAGAAGAATTAACAGAAGTATTTAACTATCATATTCCTCAAAGATGGAGTATTGCACATCTTTACCAAGCAATTTTAAATGGGGAAGAACATGTAAGTGAAATCGAATTCCAAACAACATTAGCAGGATATATTCACTGGAAATTAACTGGTGAGAAAGTATTAGGTGTTGGCGAAGCATCTGGTATGTTCCCAATTGATATTGAAACACGTGATTTCAACAAGACTATGATTAACAAATTCAATGACCTTGTTGCAGATAAAGCGTATAGCTGGAAATTAGAAGATATCTTACCGAAAGTATTGGTTGCAGGCGAGAGCGCAGGTTGTTTAACAAGTGAAGGTGCAAAACTTCTTGATGCATCTGGAAACTTACAAGCAGGAATTCCTTTATGTCCACCAGAAGGTGATGCAGGAACAGGAATGGTAGCAACAAACAGTGTTGCTGTTAGAACCGGAAATGTTTCAGCAGGAACATCTGTATTTGCAATGGTTGTTTTAGAGAAAGACTTAAAGAAAGCTCATGAAGAGCTTGATTTAGTAACAACACCTACAGGTAACTTAGTTGCTATGGCACACTGTAACAACTGTACATCAGATTTGAATGCATGGATTAACCTATTTGAAGAAACTCTAGTAAGTATGGGAGTAGAAGTAGACAGAAATCAATTATTCAAAGTATTATATAACAAAGCATTAGAAGGTGATGCTGAGTGTGGCGGTTTATTAGCATACAACTATTTCTCCGGAGAGCACATCACAGGTTTTGAAGAAGGACGTCCATTATTCGTTCGTACACCAGAATCAAACTTCAACTTAGCAAACTTTATGCGTGTACATTTATTTACAGCATTAGGTGCGTTAAAAGTTGGACTAGATATCTTATTAAAAGACGAAGGTGTTAAATTAGACACAATCTATGGTCATGGTGGTTTATTCAAGACAAAAGGTGTAGGACAAAAAGTTGTAGCGGCAGCTATCAACGTTCCTGTTTCTGTAATGGAGACAGCAGGAGACGGTGGAGCGTGGGGTATTGCGATTTTAGCT
>NZ_JAVBNS010000199.1:0-11898 GCF_031551385.1 Anaerosporobacter sp. | reverse complement strand
ATAAAATACTGTCTTTCTCTAAATTTCTGTATATTACTAATTTAGCTATTTCACGAAACATCGTATCGCTTCCTTCCTTACATTCTGTCTGGAGCTTCAATTCCTAACAATTCAATACATGTATTAAGAACATTGCATGTTAATGTAATTAATTGAATCCAAGAAGCACGAACCTTCTCATCTTCATTTGCAATAATTTTATTCTCATGATAAAACTTATTGAATGCATTTGATAAATCATAGATATATTGGCATACTCTATGTGGTGCATTCTCTGCAAATGCTGTTGTAATTGTATCACTGAATTTTGTTAACTCTAACATTAGTGCTGTTTCACTCTCGCCTGTTGCTGGTAACATCTTACTTGTAGCAATTGTATCAACACCTGTAACTTCTTTGTATTTATTAAGGATTGACTTAATACGAACAATTGTATATAGAATATATGGGCCTGTATCTCCTTCAAATGAAGTGAAACGCTCCACATCAAAGATATAGTCTTTTGATGCTTGGTTTGATAAATCACCATATTTGATTGCCGCAATACCTACTTTGTTTGCTATTTCCTTAGCTTCTTCCTCTTGCATATCTCGGTTACTCATAATCTTATCGTATACAGCTGTTGTAATCTCTGAAATAAGATTTTCAAGACGCATTACTCCACCATCTCTTGTTTTAAATGGTTTTCCATCTTTTCCATTCATTGTACCAAATCCTAGGAATGTCAACTTCACATGTTCACCAACTAGATTTGTTTTCTTTGCGCAACGGAATACTTGTTCAAAGTATAATTCTTGACGTTTATCTACAACATATGTGATGACATCTGGATTAAATAGTTCTGCACGTTCTACGATAGTTGCTAGATCTGTTGTATTGTATAGTGTTGCACCATCTGATTTTAAAATCATACATGGAGGAATTTCTTTTGTATCGGTTTCCTCTTTTACATCAACAACTAATGCACCTTCACTGATATGTGCATATCCGCCATTTTTCAGATAATCTACCATGCCTGGGATATAACCTTGTGCATCACTTTCCTTTTTCCATAAGTCAAAGGATACATTTAACTTGTCATAATTTTTCTTTAAGTCTGTTACTGATACATTCAAGATATGATTCCATAATGCAACATAACCGCTTTTTCCACTTTGTAATTCAAATGTCGCATTCTTTGCTTCCTCTTTGAATTCTGGATGTTCTTTTGAGTATGCATTGGCATATGGATAGATTTCTTCTAATTCCGAAATCGTAAATGGTGCTTCCTCTGGATATTCTCCTTCAAAGCTCTCATCAAAATAAACCAATTCTGGTTGACGTTTCTTTAATTCTGTAATGATTAATCCCATCTGAAGACCCCAATCTCCAAGATGTACATCACCGATTACATTATGTCCTGCGAAACGGCTGATTCTCTTCACACTTTCACCGATGACTGCTGAACGTAAATGTCCTACATGAAGCGGTTTTGCTACGTTTGGTCCGCCGTAATCAATTACAATTGTCTTTGGATTTTCTGCTTTTTCAAAACCAAAGTTTTCTTCCTTCGCCATGTCATTAATATAGTCAGCTAAATATTCTTCACTTACTTTGATGTTAATAAATCCTGGTGCTACTGCTACGATTTCTTTGAACATTGTGTAATCTTCTAATTTCGCAACTACCTCATTTGCAATCATGATCGGTGCTTTCTTATACTGTTTCGCAGCTGCCATTGCACCATTACATTGGTATTGGCATAAATCTGGACGATTCGATAATGACACTGCTCCATATTTTTCAGTATATCCACAAGCGATAAATGCAATCTTAACCTCTTGCGTAATCATATCAATTAGCTTCTTCATATTATCTACCTCTTTTCTTTGTTTTTCATAGGAACACTTTCCCATAAACTAAAAAACGTCTCTTATCAAACGATAAGAGACGAAGTTATTCCGTGGTACCACTCTAATTGACTGTATATGCTACAGTCCACTTAACACTTTAACGCAGCTAACGTCAGAATCTTATCGGCTTTGCCATACTCGAATCTGCTTCTCCAAGTTCCTTTTCTTTGCCTTGCACTTATAGGACTCACACCAATCTCCTACTCGCTGAAAGTACGAAAAACAAATACTCTTCTCTTCCTTGAATTTGTCTTATATAACTATATTTACGTTCCATTATAAAAGCTAACGTTTTACTTGTCAATATGTATTCCTTTTTCCTCTTCTTTTATTTCCCAATGAATTAAGAAGGTTAATGCTGCTCGTAACACAATAATCCCTCCTACTATTGCTATCTCCTTCCACTCTCGCACAATTACAGTTCGAAGTATTTCGCTTCCTAACTTAAATTCCAGTCCTAGTGCCAATCCTTTTGCTAACACGATTCGAGTTTCCTTACTTCTGCGAACATACTTGTATACACTTACGATTCCAGTCCAAACGATAATGATGATACCTACAAATTCAAAGAATAAAATTGCTATTTCTACAATGTGTTCTAATAAATTCTGTAAAAATTCCATCTTCTCAGCCCCTTTGTCTGTCTTTTCTACAGTATACCACAAATGCTAAAACCAAACAAGATTTCTGACAATGGAACATCGCGAAAAGGCGAAGAATCTCTCCGACTCTTCGCCCTTATAATGTATTTACACATAATTATCTTTCATAACGAACTGGCATTATAATTGCTGCTACGATATAAGCTAACACCCCAGAACCACCCATACAGCCAAAAATAACCCATAATAAACGAACCAATGTTGGATCAATATTAATATACTCTGCAATTCCTGCACACACTCCACATAATTTCTTGTCTGTTGCTGAACGATATAATCTTTTTTGTTCCATAAGTCATTCCTCCATATTCTAATTAATACATATTTTCTCGTATCTTTACTCTTTGTATTATAAACATACTATACACCTAATCATTAAAAACTTCAACGCTTCCCATACCACATTCAACCTTAAAATAGTATTCTGCGTCATCACCCTTTATCTTACTGTCACTTATAAATGAATAACTTGCTTTGTTAAGCTTAACACTTCCTAAACCACAACTTACCTTGAATTCATATCTACTCTCAGGTTCACTAAGTCTAAGTGAAATATGTCCTAGTCCACAGCTCGCTTTACTCTCTCCACGAATATCACCTTTGATATCCATTTCTCCTAAACCACAATCTAAGTCAACACTACTTGCTGTTAAATCTTTAATACCGATTTTACCTGCTCCTACATGTAAATCACTTCTTTCTTTAATGACTAATTGATTTGCAAATAACTCGCCTGCACCCATCTCAAAAACAACATTTGTAGCTTCCATGTCACACAATTCTACTCTACCAGCACCAAGTTTTATACTTAAATCTTCTGGTTTAAAATCATCTGGTACATAGATTACAACACTATAGTTTGAATTATTATTATCGAGGAAGGGAATATCAAACCCAAACACCTGAAAACCATTTCCATTATCTTTAATCGTCCATACATCATCATCCACAAAACTACTAAAGGTTTTCTTGTTCATATTCGTTGCATCGATGGCAAATGTTTCTCCACGCTTGATTTTGACATTTCCAATATTCAGTTCGATTTTTATTGATGTGATTTCTGCATCATATTCACTTTGCAAATCCAATCCACTCCCATTCATAGCCATGCCATTAGCACCCCCTGCCTTTGCAATACATATAAATACAAATCCCAAAAACATTACTATTCCACTAATTCTCAAACAATTCTTTGTAAAAAGATTCACGCCATCGCCCTCCTTCTAAATGGTAGTTTGCAAAGATATACAAAACCTCTAATTGACTTCGGAATTAATACTGCACTTGCTTTTGTCATGATTGCAAATAGTAAGCCAATGCCGATAAGTAGTAAGCCTACACCCACTGCCATAAGTGCTTCCATTGGAAAAATCAAAAACTGAGAAATTCCACCTATCACTGCAAGCACTCCTCCCAATGTTAAACCAAAACTTATTCCGCCAAATGTAGCTACTAAAGCAAACACAAGTGCTACCATTGTTATAAAGAATGCAAAAGCAGTGGCTATCAATGGAATACCTACTGGTATGAAGAAAATTATTGCTAAAATAAATAGTGTTTTCGGAAACTTTGTATATTCATACACATATGTTGGTTCTTTTTCTTGTTGTTCATTCCCAAATCCATTTGATGTATTATAGTTCGCATTTTGATTTGCGTTTTGATAATTTGGTGTTTCTACTCTTGCAACCTCTTCTTGATTTTTCTTATCAAATGCAGGATTATAATACCCCTTCTCTGTGAATTCTCCACTATCCTTTGTTGCTTCGTTTCTTAAATCTTCTTGTATTATAGCAGCAACTTGTTCTGGACTACCAAGCTCTCTAATAACGTGTTCTTCATTCTCGATACCAGCATCTTCAAAATAATCTTCATAGTATCGAATTGCTTCTTGCCTATCTGCATTTGGTATGTTTTGAAGAAGGTTTTCTAATTCACTTAAAAACTCCTGTCTATTCATCTATTCCACCCCCACAAAAATATTACTTATACTTGTTGAATATTTCTTCCATTCATTACAATACATTCTAAGTTGCGCTCTTCCTTCATTTGTCACCTTATAATACCTTCGATTTCTACCACCAAATTCCATATCATATACTTCCAAGCAATTATCTTTTAATAGCCTTCTAAGCACTGGGTACAAGGTAGATTCTGAAATATCGATCGCTTGTTGAACATCTTGCGTTATTTTGTATCCATATGTGCCATTTTCATCTTTCGATACAACTGCTAAAACAATTGCATCTAGTAATGCGGCACCTGTATTAAATACCATATCTCCAACCTCCTTATGTTTCTTCTTTGAAACATATATTATCTCACTCGATATATTGTTTTGTTTCTTATATTGTTCTTATATCAATACTATACGTCATATAATATTATGTGTCAATACAATATTGTAGACTCTATAAAAGTCATTACATTTGTCATATTCGTGTGACAAATGCCATAGAGCATACTTCTTGTTTTATAGTTAAAGAACCCAGTTAATAGATCGAATTCTCTATTAACTGGGTTCTTTAATTACAACAATATTAATTTATTATCCTATAAAAACAGTATTACTTTCATCTTCAAAAGCTTCTGGTAACTTTTCGATAAGCAATCCAACTCTTATCTCCATTACCTTCTTCTCGCCTTCTCTTAGGTTTCCCTTTTTCCACTTTGTTACTTTATGTAACTCTTCTATAATATGTGGCAATTCTTCTTTTGTAAATTCTAAACCTTGTTCCACCCTTGATAAAAATTCTAATTGCAATTCCTCTATTGCTTTTTTCCAATACGAATTAAAAAAATATTTCGAAGCAATGGGAATACTAAAACCTTCATCTAATTCATTTTTTGCATTTTTCATAACTGCTACTACTGACATTAACTTCGCCCCCGTTTCGCGCGGATTACACCCTAACTATAATCCGAAAACCTTTATTTTACTTTTGTTGCTTCTAAACTATTTTAGACTATGTCCTTCAAGTTCAGATAAATTCCTCTCGTCCCTCTCCTTTCATTTTACTTTTAGTATTTATTACTATCTTATTTTACTACAAAAGTACTTTTCTCGTATATGGTAAAATAATACTACATACAAGGGGGATTTGAGTTATTTTGGCTAGTATGGTTTTGCATTCGCTGCAAGACGAAGAAAATGTTTCCATTGATACCATATTTATCAACAGAAACATTTTTGTATTTGGTTATGTTGGATTTTATTCGGTTCAGCACCAGTTAATTTAGATATAACACTTATGTAAAGTTCATCTAAACTAATTTAAATATATAAAAAATAGCTTTCTCTCGTTCCTTTTTATTCTTTTATTAGAATATAATACTTCACATCAACTCAATACTTCAATCTTACACTCTTTGATTTTTTTACATAATCCAAATAATATATACGACAAAATTTCATCAATTGATAATTCATCTGCAATAATAGCCATTAACGCAGTTTCCAGTTTTGTCGTAGCAATCATAGATTTTTCATTTTCTAAATAAAAGTCTGTATAAAAACTTGAATTGTTCAAATCCTTGTAAATATATTGCTGTATCCCTTTGCAATTCGTTTCTTCATAATTATTCACCAGTTTACTTACCAGATAAAAATTTTCTGTTTTTTCCATGTAATACTTCTACCATTATCATAAATTTGAACGTTAATAATTTCCTTAGTATCCTTTTCTTCATAAGCAAGAATTGGATACAGCTTATTTATGCTTATTCCTTCATTGTCACTGTTTTTTTTGATTTTAATATCATTCACTTCATTACTCAGCGTCTATTTTTTGAGGACTCTTATAACACCAGTCATTATCAAACTTTTGATTATAAATAGATTGAATATCTTTATATTCGTAAAACCACTCCATCTCATCCCAAAATATATCATTTTGATTCAATGTCATATATTCATATATAAATTCTAGTAACATTTTTTCACAGCCACTAAAATCTTCAATATTTATAACTTGATTCAATCTTCCTTCTTTTATTATCCAATCATACTCTGAGTCATATATATCTTCAGACTTTCCATAGACATATAATAATATCTGCTGTTGATTATCCGCTTCAAATGTATTCGCTATATTGACAGTTAAATAGTCATAGGTTCCATCTTCATACTTCTTCCATTCCTTTCCCATTCTAAATTGTAGACCTGCTTTTATAGTCGCTAGCTTAATATCATTAATAATTTTTTTAATATCAATATTTTCTTTCTTTTTTAATACAACTCCTGATAATCCCATTAACGTATTACTCCTTTCAATTCATCTAATCCATTAACAACAATTATCCCCATCGCTCTTAGTTCTTTCAGCTTTGCAATATTCGTAGGATTGTCATACTTAAAGAAAGAAATCAAACTACAAGCATGATATGAAGCAAGTCTTTTGATAAAATCCCAGTCAGTATCCCTATACTATACTAAGAATTCTTTCGTCGCAGCATCTTTTCATTCTCCTAACTTGTACTGCATATCGCTATAATTACTCTCTATCTTTTTCATGAGATTTTCCTTTTTAGTATTTATTACTAACTTATTTCACCACAATTAACCTTTTATGTATATAGTAAAATAATAATATCTGCTGTTGGTTATCCACTTCAAATACATTTGCTATATTGACAGTTAAGTAGTCATAGATTCCTTCTACATACGCTCTTTAAGTTCGTTATTATGTCCTTTGATGTAGTTCCATCAATCGTTCTAGATTTTTGCACTTCATTGCATTAGGATTAATTTCAAAAATTTCATTAATAAACTCACTAGTTTTTTTGTGAATTTCTTCAAAAAAATCTTCCTTTTTTATCACTTCATCTTTCCAAAAAAATTCTTTTTTCTCCACTTCTTTTATTACAACAGATTCTGCTCCTGTTATCCCCTGATTTGACGTGAATTTACTAATAATCAAAACATCTTTTTCACATTTAAATTCAATCCATAGTCCTGAAGTTTCAGGAACAGAAAAAGCCACATAATCCTTTTCTTTCAATTCCACTGCAACTTGATTAAGAAGATTAAACCAATCATCAATGTACTCATTTAAGAAAGTAGCTTCTTGCAAAACTCCTCCTTGAATTTTTTCATTAAAACTTATCTCTATTTGTCCCTCTATAAACACATAAGCATTGTCAACAATACTCATCAGTTCCTCTTTTCCCTCATCTATTATTATATATTCAATTTTAAACATGCTATAGCCTCCTTTCTCATCGATAACATACAGCGATGCATATCGAATTGATTCTGCACTATGTAATAAATCCATCTCTTCGCTCGCTTCTATTATGCCTCGTATTCTTACTTTCCCATGTTCATTGACTTTTTTATAGATACTGCATTCCTCTATCGTTAGAAAATCAACAAGGGAAAGTTCTATTCTTAAATCGCGCATCCCTTTCCATCTCCTTTTCTATCCTTCGTCTCATCACTTATGGATTGTATTACCTGCAATAGAAGCGGTTTCCATAGGATATGGTCACTGTAGATACAGTTGAAAATTCCATGCACCATCTTTCCCTCAATTGGGAAGCAGTACCAAAATTGATAAATCTTCTCATCCAACCCGTGCGATTTAAAATCAAACCAACCAATTGTAATACACCCACGTTCCTCTATAGCATCATTCTCATTACCATCTTTTAGCTCAATTGTTTCCTGCCCTGCAGCTACATCGTCTTTCCATACATTCATTTCCTCATTATCAAAGAATACATTTGCTGGCTGTATTCGCTTGATTATCATTCGCATTCCCTCTTTTGCTTCCTTCACCATCTCATTCGTAAGAGCAGTATCCACAACAGAGAATGTAAAATTAACATCACCCATCTCATTTGTCTTAATAATTTCTGGTCTATTCTCAGATGGATATTTTATCTTTGCATACTCATAAGGCATATCTACAAACTTCTTCGGCAACATAATACTCATCTTTCCATCAAATAGTTCCTGACGTTCAAACTCGAATAACTCTTCTTTTATGTAAACGCCTTTGTAGATATCTCCTCTTTCATTTACTTTGTAGGCATTCATTGCTTCTATTACGATTTCATCTTCAAATCGCATATTGAAAAAACAGAAAATAATATCAATTGTAAAATTAATTTCACTTACTCCTAATAATTTTTTTAAATAGTTATGTATCAAATGCAAAAACAGCTAGTAAATTTATCTACTAACTGCTTTTACATAAATTATTTTTTTCGCTTCACTTTCTATAATACCATTTAAAAATACTTAAAAATCAAACCCAACTAAAGTCTTATATAGTAACCCATACTCTAAATACTCTTTTAATGTTAGCAATAACCTTTTTTTCATCATTTTCCACCTTGGCTGAACATCTAAGTATTCAACAAACAACTCCATAAGTTGTCCATCATACATTTCACCTTCGAGAGGACTATGAAAAAACAAAATACTTTCAAAAAATTTTAGCGTACCCTAGGATCTTTATAACACCACTCGCAATCGAATATAGTTTCTGCTATCTTTTTTATATCTTCAACAGAATAATACCATTTCTGTTCATTAAAAAATATATCTTCTGGACACAATTTTAAATATTCAAATGCAAATGACAATAACATATCCTCACACTCAGAAAAATTTTCAATATTAATGATTTGATTCAGAGACTTATCCTTTCGTATCCAATCGTAGTCATCATCGTATATATCTTCTGATTTATCATAAATATACATCAAGAAATCCCTTCCATCATTATGAATAACATTAAGAGTAATGTATTCATAAGTACCATCACTTCTTTGTTCAAAATCAATTCCATTTTGATACTTCATACCTGCATTTAATATTGCAACCTTTATTGTTTCCACTATCTCCTCAAAATTTATATACTTTTTTTCCCTTAAGATAATTCCCGATAATCCCATCACTTTACCACCTTTCGTAACTCTTCCAATCCATTTACCACAATTATTCCCATATCTTGAATTTTTTTTATCTTAGCAACATTATTTTGAACTGTCATATCAATCAATTCATCAATATACAAAATAACTTTCTTACCATTAACATTAATATAATTGCTCTTTGTACTATCCACATATTTCATAAGCTGTTTATCTTTTACAGAAGCTATTGATGTTTTCACTTCGATTAAGACCTTTTCAGTAGCTACATCAATATCACCTATTGTGTTACCGCTTATATTCTTTACCTTATTAGCATAGTCAGTTATTTTTGTATTTATAATTTTCCTTAAATAATCCGCTACCTTTGCCTCTGTTCTTGTTCCCACATCTGCACTATTCAAATTTTTGTTTATTGCATCTTCTATAGACGCACCTATTTGTTTTGGAATTCTTATCTTTTCACCTGCTGCATTTATGTAGTCAATATAATTATCAGTTTCCTTAATAATTCGCAAAATATTACACTCGTCCACAGCACCAACCACATCATCCACCTTATCAACAACTTTCGGCGTCGTACTCTCTCCAGCTTCTGCCACCGCAGCAGCTCCACCGCCCTTAATCTTCGGTACAATCTTAGCTCCAATCCATTTGATTAATTTACCTGCGCCATACATACCAGCTCCAAACAGTGCACCAAATATACCATCTTTAAGAACCTTACCTGAGTCAACTTCACCAGTTCTGAACAGTTGCTCTAGCACACTTCCTTCTACACCTGATATATATCCTTCTGCAATAAACAATTCCAGCCCTGCATACCCCAAACCTTCCAAATATGCAAAATTTGTTACCGCAATAAATCCCTGCATACAACCAAGAAATGCTTCTTCCATATACTCTATCGGTTCACTATTATGGTTATTTTTTATATCTTCGCCTACTTTTTTCCCCACATAAACAGTTCCTACAATCATAGTTGCTGCAGCCACTACTTTAGGCCCTGCTGGCAAAGTTGCACCACCCGATAATACTACACTTCCGGCCCATACCACAACAACTAGTCCAGCAGCAACACCTGCCGCTAACTTCCACCAACTAAATTTCTCTTCTTTTGGTTTCGGAATAACCTTCTCAATTAGTGTATCATTAATTGCTTCGAAATGGTATCTCCTTCTTCCCACTAACTGTATACTTTTCGCAAACAAGTCAAATTCATTTGCCATCGTTAAGGTTGCTCCATCTTGTCCACACACCTCGATATCCATCTCTCTCCTCCTTTCTTCCCTTCTACTCTATCTTCACCAAACCTCCTTCCACAACAATGTCTTCCTTCATACAAATCTTTGAATCCCCTTGAATCAGTTCAATTGATTCCGAACCTTCTATCTTCATACTTTCACTGGCACTGCTTAGCTCTAATTTCTCCTCAGATTGTATCAAGATATCCTTATCGCTTGTAATCGTAATTCCTTCCTCATCATCAAGAACAATACTCATTCCATTATTGTTTGTCATCGTAATGGACGTTGGCGTTAGTTCTATCATCTTGTTGTATTTATTCGTGATGGACTTATTATCGGGATTACTTCTTGGTGGTTCTTTACTTTCTGCATTGCCTGTATCGGCTATATTTGCTCCACCGCCAATACTTATATTTACAGTTCCGCCACTTGTCGTTCCTGTATTACTGCTAGCACTGGATGTACTAACAGTACTTGCACTGCTCTTACTTGCTTCCGAGCTTCCTTCCTCTCCATCATCTACATGAATTGCACTAATTACATAGGCATCCTTTTCATACTCATTCGGAAAGTAGAGTCGTACTTTATCTCCCGATTCAGGCATACAGTACCAGCCACTTCCATCAGGCGAGGAATATACCGTTGAAAACGGAAAGCTTTTTGCCGTTGAACTATCCTGCTTACCATCAATCTCAATACTTACCTTTACTTTTGAGCCCGCTACTGATAGAATCGTTGCTGCTAATGATGCTCCTATTATCTTGGTATTATATTGTTTTTGTTGTTGAAAGCCACCTTCCGTTTTTAGCTGATAATGGTGAATGAGTTCTCCTCGTAATAATTCACTGTCCACTTGATATACGTAACAAGGTTTACCTTGAAACAGCACCTTTGTTCCCAAATCATAGAACTCTCTGCTGTCAAAGCAATAGTAACAAGCGTCTTCTTTCGTTAATCCTGTTACACCGTTTTTCTTCTTTAAGAGAAATTCATCCGTAGCACTCTCTACTTCATAGCTAATTGGGTCAATCTCAACCGCTTTGTCACTTAAAAACTCTCCCATGTAGAAACGAATACCTTCCATCTTGAAGAACGGAATCAAGCTACAACCATGATGTGACGCAAGTCTTTTGATAAACTCCCAGTCTGTCTCCCTGTACTGCACTAAGAATTCTTTCGTTGCAACATCTTTCCATTCACCTAGCTTGTACTGCA
>NZ_JAVBNS010000070.1:0-6265 GCF_031551385.1 Anaerosporobacter sp. | reverse complement strand
ATCAAATATAACCGCTTCTATCTCATGAAACATCGATATCCCTACCTTTCTCATAACCTGCAGCTCACTAATTACAGATATACCGCCTCGTATCATACTACACAATCTAACAATTTCTCTTCCACATAACTCTAAGTAAATTTATCTTAGTAATGCAAGCTCTTCCTCTGTAACCTCACGGTATTCTCCTGGTTGCAACGATTCATCAAGTTGCAGAGAACCCATAGATAGACGTTTTAGATAAACTACCGTTTTTCCTACCGCCTCAAACATTCGTTTCACTTGATGGAACTTTCCTTCCTGTATGATTAATATAATCTCACTAAGCTCGCCTTGTGACAAAATTGTTAATTTAGCTGGCATTGCTAAGAACTCATCATCTACTTGTAATCCTTTCGAAAACAATTCGATATCTTCCTCTGTAACAACACCTTCTACTTTTGCATAGTATTTTTTATCTACATGCTTCTTAGGACTTAGAAGAGAATGCGTCAAAGCTCCATCATTCGTAATTAAAAGCAAACCTTCCGTATCCTTATCTAATCTTCCAACCGGAAACAAATCTTTTCTCTTTGATGTTGTAATCAAATCAATTACCGTCTCTGCACGCTTGTCCTCTGTTGCAGATAACACGCCTGCTGGTTTATTTAACATAAAATATTCATAGTGCACATAAGAGATATCTCTGCCATCTAAGCATACGATATCCGAACCCGTTTCTATCTTACGATTTGCATCCGTAACGACTTCATTATTAACTTGTACTCTTCCTTTTTTGATAAATAGTTTCACTTCACTTCGAGTGCCTGCACCCATATCCGCCAAATATTTATCTAGTCGCATCAATTCTTTCATTACATCCATCTCCAACCTGCAAGATATTTGTTTTTCATACCATTGTTACTGCATTTTGCCCAACCGAGAGGATGTCCATCTACACACACTAAGAACCATGTATTCTTCTTTCTTGTTTCAAGGAAAACACCTGAACAATCTTGCATGTCCTCTCTTCCAGCTTTCTTTGCGGCAATTAGCATATCATATTCATCTCTGTCTTTACAATGCATATAATTTTCTGAAGTATCAAGTGTTTCACATTTTAGATACTTTATTGCATCTACGCTGTCACCAAATAGATTCAATACATTCGTATATTCTGTCATCTTCAATGCATTCGCAAGTGCTTGGCTTGGCTCAAAGCGATTTTTCTTCATATCTCCAAGGTATAAACCAAGTCGTAGAATGCGAAGACCTTTCACATTTGGTAGGCCTTCTGGCAGATAATACAAACGTTCCTCTCGAAGCTCAAAGCGATTTGGGTCAAAATCAATGTCTAGCTGTTCTAAAAACTCGATCGCTTCCTCTGACAACTTTGCTTTTCCATAACGATATCCAACGCAAGAAGATGCTTCCACATCTGGGCTTTTTCTTAATAATACAACAAAATGCCCTTCCCCCTCTACCTTATGAGGCCATACGCGAATACAGTTCTTTAACTGTTCATCATTACTGCCTATCCATTCTGGTCGTCCATATCCTAACCCCTCTACGCGCTCTATTGGTTCTACGGTAAATCCTTCTCGGTTCTCTAATAGATAACGTATCGTTCCTTCATTTTCTTCTGGAGAAAATGTACATGTAGAATAAACCATATAGCCACCTGGCTTTAGCATATCTGCTGCGTATAGAATAATATTCTTTTGCAAGTTATTATAGTAATCTACACCATACTGTTCCCAGTTCTTCATAATAGCTGGGTCTTTACGAAACATTCCTTCGCCGGAACATGGTGCATCTACAAGAATTTTATCAAAATATCCACTAAAATATTTTACTAAGTTTGCTGGGTCTTCACTGATAATAACGGGATTTCGCACACCAAATAGCTCAATGTTTTTTAGTAATGCTTTTGCTCTTGAATTACTAATATCATTCGAAACCATAATCCCAGTGCCACCAAGTTTTGCAGCTAACTCTGTACTTTTCCCTCCCGGAGCAGCACATACATCAAGTACTTTATCTCCTGCCTCAATTGGAAGTAATGCTGCTGGAAGCATCGCACTTGGCTCTTGAATGTAATATAGACCAGCATGATAATAGGGATGCTTTGCTGGCTGGTTCTTTCCGTCATAATAAAATCCATTCGTTGTCCAAGGAATTGCCTTTACAGGACAAGGACTTATTTGTTCAAAGTCCTCTCCTGTTAACTTTAATCGATTTGCACGTAAACCTGTTTTATATTTATCATTATAACTGCGTTGGAATACTTCAAACTCTTCTCCAAGCAATTCTTTCATTCTATCTTCAAATTTCTTAGGTAATGCCACAATAACTCCTAACCGTCTATTTTACAGACTATATCTACTATCTTTTGTTAAATGCTAATTTAAACTTTGTGCTCGATATCCTTCCGATATGATATCCAATTCTTTGCTAAAACGTTCTAGCTGTTCTAAATCACCCTCTTGGTAGATACGTAAGAATTCATCTTGAATCTTTACTACTTCTCTTTGATTGGCTACTTTATATAAATTCTGAATATTCGTTAAGATATCAGATACAACACTTGCCTTTACACGGAATGAATTCTGTGCATCCATAATCTCATCTCTTACTTGTGACATCTCTTTATCCAAAATAAGAATTGCTTCCGATGCTTTCAATAATCTATTCTTTATGTGTTGTGGCATATTATGCTTATACTTGTATTGCAATGAATGCTCAATTGTAGCCCAAAAGTTCATGGCAAGTGTTCTAATCTGAATCTCTGCCTGTAAACGTTTTGGACCTTGTAGCGTCTGAACTGTATAATATATAATTAAATGATAGCTGCGATATCCGCTTTCTTTTTTATTTCCAATATAATCTTTAATTGATTTGATTTGCATATCATCTCTTAGTTTAATTAATTCAACTACCCTATCGATATCTTCTACGAATTGACAAATAATACGTATACCTGCGATATCTTCAATTTGTTCCTCTATGCCATCTAATGGTATCTTCTTTTTCTGTGTTTTTTCTAATATACTAGAAATTTTCTTTACTCTACCATTTACCTGTTCAATCGGTGAATATTCACCTGCATTACGATACTCCGTTATAATGTGATTAAACTTAACTACTAATTCATCAACGGCTAGTATATATGGGTCTAATATTTCCCTCCATAATTGTATCTCCATAGACCTCACCTTACCTTTCCTCACGTATTTTTAATTATAACACAAAAGTTATAAACTTACCTCATATTTTTATCTTTATTCATAATCGTCTTACTCACTAAATGCATACGATAATTTGTTATGTTCAAGATAGTTCAGTATATAATAGGGATTAACACTAATCTCTTCTCCATCTTCCATATAATAGATACCAAAATGCAAGTGAACATCAAAGTTTCCTGTCGTTCCTTCTATTTTACTATACCCCGTATCCCCCATAAATCCTATAAACTGGCCAGCAAGAACCGTATCACCAATTTCTAAATCTGGTGCATAAGAATACAGATGCGCATAATAATAATACGCTCCGTTCTCACTTCGAATACCAATACGGTATCCCCCTTGCTCTAACCACCCCTTTTTCTCAACTACTCCATCAGAAACACTTACAATCGGATAAAGACCCCGTTTATTTACCTTCGCCATAATATCCGTTCCTTCATGTCTTCGATTCCCACCATATGACCTAGGATTTCCCCATGAATTCTCATAACTGACAGCATACTTCTTCTTCAAATCTTCAGGCACAGGAAAGTAACGAATATCTGATAACACAATCTTATATCGTTCATATAGTTTACGATACAAATTGGTTTTGCGAATTTCTTCAAGCATAGATTCTGATAACTTTTTATATTTGAACGCTCCATCTTTTGTACATGTATAGGAATTTACCATCATAGATAATGTAATATTCTCTATTCTATCTGCATATTTCTTATCATCGTCATAAAGCAAAACCGCTAATGAATCCTCGGTAAATTCCATACTTCGAAAATACTCCATATTCACATCTAACGTTTGTAGCTTATGAAGCATATGTTTATAAGAAATTGTTGTATGTATAAAACTAAGTAAACATGTATTTACAATTGCTAAGATTAGTATACTCATAACAATTAAAATTCTATATTTATCTTTTCTCTTCATCCACTCACCTGTCCATTGACCTACATGGTATTATATTGTTCGTTCCAATAATTTAGAACAATTGGACAGCAGAGCAAAAACAAAGAGTTTCTATAGCTTAATATAACTATAGAAACTCTTACTTCTTATGGTTGCAAGCTAGTTGCGTTCTCCACATCTGTAGAAGAACTTGTACTATTTATATCTGTAGTATTCGTTATCGAATCATCTGTAGTTTCTTCTTCGCCAAAGATAAATGTATGCAGTGCATCAATATTATCTTGTAATGTATTCGGTAGCAATACTGACATACCTCTTACACTTGTATTACTATAGGCACTATCGATTGGAAGACGTAGTGTTTCTAATTCTGTTGTGCCTAGCGTAACAACTGTTGTTAGATAATTTAAAATTGTAGACTTATCAATATCCGTGGTAGCTAGTGGTAAGATATCATATAAAATCGTAACTAGATCTGTTAACGATTTTGATTTGTATTTCTCAAATATAGCATTCAATACTGTTCTTTGTCTTGATGTTCTACCGAAATCATCACGTTCTGTCTCTGTTTTCACATAACGTACTCTAGAATATCCTAGCGCTTGATTTCCATTAAGCGTCTGTGTACCAGTTTTTACATTACGATAAATTGGATTAGATATATAATTTGTACGGTTTAAGTAAGCAGCTTCACTTGATGTTAATGTGATTTCTACTCCACCAAGACGATCAATAATTTGCTCAAAACCGTCAAAATTAACAAGTACAGAACCATCTAATTCAATATCAAAATTATTCTCTATTGTTTCCTTTAGCAATGGCATTCCACCATTATGATAGGCTGCATTCAATTTATTATCACTATATCCTGGTATGCTAACATATAAATCTCTCATAATAGAAGTAAGCTTTAACGCTTTTTGTTTGACATTAATTGTCGCAATCATCATACAATCCGTACGACCTCTTGAACCGCCATCGTTAATTGCCTCTTCACCAACAAGAAGAATATTAATAACATCCTTATCTGTACGAAGTACACTTGAATTATCTAAAACGATACTCTCTGGATCAACAACCTCTAGGCCTTCTGTATCATCTTGTTCAAATTCTTCCTCTTGTTTTTCTGTGTCTTCCCATTTGGTATAATTAATACGATCTAAGTAATGATTTACAGCATATATTCCTCCAATTGCCACAACCACTATTACAGATAATACAATTGTTAGCACTTTCGCCCATCTTGGAAATCTACCTTTGTTTTCGGCCTCTTCCACTTCATCCGTACTACTCACATCATTTAATGTATCTCCCATATCTTCATTAATCTGATCTGCCAAAGACTTCGTTATATCATTTAGCATATCATCTTTCGATGTATCTAAATCATCATTCTTTTCGTTATCTCTCATTTTTCGTAGCTCCTATGTTTTTATGTATTGCAAAGAATATCCAACACATTATATCACATTTTGTCAATAAATAAAAATATAAATTTTACTTTCTCTACTATTCCTTAATAACATTCCCATATTTATCAATTTTAATACCATATGAGATTCCTTCGTAGTAAGAAAAAAATTCCTCTATCTCTTCATCTGACGTAAGTGTATGTGTATATGCATCTTTTGTTTCACAAGGAATCAATCGCAAATTGCATATATCTTGATCATTAATTGCCACTTCGAGCATAACCGTGCGCTCAATCGTATGACCAAAAACAAAATTTCCAAGACTATATACAATTGGTTTTCCATTATAGTACTCAATTCCTTGTAATACATGCGGGTGACTTCCAATTACCAAATCTGCACCTGCATCAATATATTGCTTCGCCATAGTTCTTTGATATTCCTCTGGCTGCTCTTCCTTTTCTATTCCCCAATGTACATATACAACAACTAAATCATTCGTTTGCTTTGCTGCTTTAATTTCCTCTATAAGAAGAGTTGGGTCATATGTCGTAAAAACGCCTGGAGAATATTTCGTTGCATTCCATTCTGTTATGGGAATAACCCTTGAAGCACCTAAAAAGGCAATATTTCTTCCGTTCATAGTTATAACTGACGGCTTCTTTGCTTCCTCAAGATTTTCTCCCGCACCTACATATCGAATAGCATTCTCATTTAGCG
>NZ_JAVBNS010000117.1:0-4881 GCF_031551385.1 Anaerosporobacter sp. | reverse complement strand
TATATTATTGTTTTGGTTATTATTTGAGTTATTATTACGGTTATTTTGTCCGTTATTATTTTGATTATTTTGTCCATTGTTATTCATTCTTTTCTCCTGTGAAGGCGAAGCAGTCGTAGTTTCTACTTTCTTAGCTGGCTCGCTTTCTTTCGCTGGCGCTGAAGTAGTATATTTCTCACGAACCATACGTACTGCATCACCTTCAATGCTGTTCATATGACTCTTCACTTCAATTCCTTTTTCTTGTAAGAACGAAATAATATCCTTATTAGACTTATCTAATTCCTTCGCCAATTCATAAATTTTAATTTTCGACATACTTACTACCTCCGCTATTCCACTACATTTTCAAGTTGTTTTTGTGTTGCATTGGCCAAGCCCTTATCAAACATTGCTAAAGAGGCTCTCATCTCTTTACCCATTGCATGACCTAGCTCCGCCTTCTCACCAAAAAAGTAAATCGGCACTTTATAGTAAGTACACATATTGGTAAACATCTTTTTGGTATTATCCGACGCATCTGTTGCTACGATAACCAGCTCTGCCTTATGTTCTTTAACTGCTTTCTCAGTAGAAAACTCTCCGCTTGCTACTTTCCCAGCCTTCGTTGCTATTCCAATATAAGATAGTATCTTGTTTCTTGTATTAGAGTCATGCTGCACCTCCGTCTTAATTTGCTCCAAGATCTACCAACTCCTTTTCTAATTGTTCATATACGTCTTTTGGAATACTCACTTTTAAAGAACGCTCTAAACCTCTGCTTTTTACCGCTTTTGAAAAACATTCTAAAGAACCACACATATATGCCCCTCTTCCATTTTTCTTTCCGGTTGCATCGATAACGATTTCATCTTCTGGTGTTTTAATAACACGAAGCATTTCCTTTTTTGTTTTCATTTCACCACATCCAACACATTGTCGCAATGGTATTTTCTTTGTTTTCATTTAATCACTTCCTAAGTGTATTACGTTTTTATTCTATAATAAATTATTGCTCTTCAACGTTTGATTCGCTTCCACCACCAACTTGTGATTCACTCTTAATATCAATCTTATATCCTGTCAATCTAGCTGCTAATCTAGCATTTTGACCTTCTTTACCGATTGCTAATGATAATTGATAATCTGGAACTACTACATTCGCTGTTTTCTCTTCCACATTAACAGAAACAGAAACAACTTTAGCTGGGCTTAATGCATTCTCAATTAAAACTGCTGGATCATCACTCCAGTTAATAATATCAATCTTTTCACCTCTAAGCTCATTAACAATTGCGTTAACTCTTGCACCATTAAGACCTACACAAGCACCAACTGGATCTACATTCGAATCGTTTGAGAATACTGCCATCTTTGTTCTTGAACCTGCTTCTCTTGAAATACTTCTGATTTCTACAGTACCATCTTTTACTTCTGTTACTTCTGCTTCGAATAATCTCTTAACCAATTCTGGATGTGTTCTTGATACTGTAATTCTTGGTCCTTTTGTAGTATCCTTTACTTCTAACACATATAGTTTAATACGATCTGTAGGTTTGAAACGTTCTCCCTTAACTTGTTCATTCTCAGTTAAAACAGCATCTACCTTACCCAAATTAATACTTACATTATTGCCTGTATAACGTTGTACAATACCAGTAACAATATCTTTTTCTCTACCATAGTATTGATTAAACAATACTTTTCTTTCTTCTTCACGAATCTTTTGTACTACTACTTGTTTTGCCTTTTGTGCTGCGATACGTCCGAAGTTTTTAGGTGTAACTTCGATATGAACGATATCTCCAACATTGTTCTTAGGAAAACGAAGAATTGCTTCTGCCTCACTGATTTGTGTGATTTTGTCTGTTACTTCTTCTACAATTTCCTTTTCTGCATATACAGTAACTTCTCCGGTTTCTCTGTCAATGTTTACACGGATATTGTCTGCTTTTCCAAAATGATTTTTACAGGCAGCAACTAAAGAGTTTTCCATTGCTTCAAGTAAAATTTCTTTGCTAATGTCTTTTTCCT
The DNA here is from genome assembly GCF_031551385.1 of Anaerosporobacter sp. Lineage (GTDB taxonomy): Bacteria > Bacillota > Clostridia > Lachnospirales > Lachnospiraceae > Anaerosporobacter. Next base: position 2,868 of record NZ_JAVBNS010000117.1, on the reverse strand, counting down.
TCTCTATTTGGTTTAAAGCATCAATTAATTCTGAGTTCATTTTTTTCCTCTACTTTCTAAACGATTTACGTTTCTTGTAATTTATTAAAAATCAAGCGCTAATCGAACCATTGCTATCTCTGAACGGTTTAATACCATCGTATTATCTTCTTCTATTTCAATTGTAATTGTATCTTTATCAAATGCAGTTAAAATACCATCGAATTCTTTTTTCTTGTCTATCGCTTTATATAATTTAATCTCTACCTCTTCACCGATACTTTTGGCAAAGTGTTTATCTTTCTTTAGCTGTCTTCCAAGACCTGGTGAACTTACTTCAAAAATATAGGCATCAGAGATAAAATCTTTCTCATCTAATAAATCATTCAACGCTCTACTTACTAATTCGCAATCATCAATTGTGATACCATCTTCTTTATCGATATATACACGTAAATACCAATTGCCAACTTCTTTCACGTATTCAATATCATATAACTCAAAATTATTTTCCTCTAAAATTGGTTCTAGAAGACGTTCTGTTATTGCTTCGTATTCTTCTCTCCTTGCCATAAAACCAGCTCCTTTTCTACATCTAAAACAACTTTTATTTCTTAACTACATAATGAAAGAGTGGACTCACGCCCACTCTTGCTGAAATTCTATTACTTAAATAACATTTACATTGTAACATTATTCCATGGCAAAAGCAAGTACTTTATAAAAAATCTTGACATTCACAAATTACAAACCAAATGCATCTAATGAATCTCTCTATAAACCAAGAAAGAGTTCAAGGTATAAACCTCAAACTCTTTCTTGTCTACATTCATTAACAGCTCGTACGGGACTCGAACCCGTGATTCTGCCGTGAGAGGGCAGCGTCTTAACCTCTTGACCAACGAGCCTTACAACGTAGTTAATCATAACATAGAATATTTTGTTTTGCAAGTATTTTTTTGAATATTTTTAAAAAATACGAATATTTAATCGTTTATATATGACTTAACATTCATAAATTCATTACAGCTCATCTACCAATTCAAGCGTTTTTGCTTTAATAACAACACTCTTCTTACAGACTCTTCAATTCGCTCTTCCGTAATGTCACCACTCTTTACAGATTTCAACAGACTATTATATGCTTTGCGAAAATCTGCTGGCATAAGAATAATATCACATCCTGCTTTTATTGCTTCCGTAGCAGATTCCTCAACTGTATAATTCTTGCTAATTGCCCCCATATTCATCGCATCTGTAATAACAACACCTTCATATCCTAGTTTTTCACGTAAAATATCTGTGACCATTATCTTAGACAACGAACTTGGCGTATCATCTCCAATAACCTTTGGTACTGATATATGCCCAACCATTATCAGATCAATTCCCTCTTTAATTCCATCAATAAACGGCACTAGATCTGTCTTCTCCAATTGCTCATATGCCTTATTCGTATATGCATATCCTTCATGTGAATCTCCCGCTGTCGCTCCATGACCAGGGAAATGTTTATAGGTAGCACATACTCCATTGTCGTTTAGTCCCTGCGCATATACCTTCGAATACTGTGTCACTTTCTTAGACGATGTACCAAAAGAGCGATTCTTTACAACCGTATTCTTCTTGTTTGTCAATACATCTGCATCAGGTGCAAAATCTAAATTAAAACCATAACGACTTAAATACTTACCAATTGTGCTACCAATCTTGTATGCTTCTTCTTTTGATGATACCGTTGACAGCTTATTGAATTTTGTAACATTAAACTGCGAATTATTCGCTAATCTTGCTACATCGCCTCCCTCTTCATCAATTCCAAGAAACATCGGTATCCCATTATTTTCTGTTGCATATTGCTGTGTATTCGCAAGCAACTTTGTAAGCTGTTCCTCGCTTTTAATATTTCCTGAAAAATAAACCACTCCTGCAACATGATACTTCTCAATCGCCTTCTTCGTGTTCTCTCCCGCTGCAGTTACATTATTGTAATTCGTTAATTCCTCTGGCGAAACAATAAACATCTGGCAGATTTTTTCTTCTAAAGTCATATTCTTAATTATCTCGTTCACCTTGTCTAATTGCTCTTTCTCTTCTTTTGTCAAATTCTTCTGTGTAATATCATCTTTTTTCTCTATATTTTTCTCTTCTGTATTTTCTTCTCTGTCTTTTGCTTCCTTACTATCTGTCGATTCTGGCGTTACCACCTTCAATCCATTTTCTTCTACAGCATTCTCATCTTTCTCTATCTCAAGCGATTCAACACAAGTTTCCACTGCCTTCTCACTGTTTTTCTTATTCGAGATTTTCGCACTGTCAGAACTTAATTTATATTCCCCTAATATTATCAATGCCAACCCAAGCGCCAAAACCTCCATTATGATTATACACAAATAGCGTTTTATGTTCTTTTTATTAGTATCTTCACTATTTTTTTCTCTGCTCATAACCTGTACCCCTTCTTTTTCCTTTTATATCTTTGTTGATTGCCATATTTTTACTTCCTTATATAGAGTAACCTATGTTACTTGTTTTGTCAATATTTGGTTTTCTTTTTGTGTTATACTTTTACTAAATATTATCGTAAATTTTATTGTTCTCCTCAACCAATGAAAAAACGACGACACCATTTGGAACCCCAAGTTGGTGTCGTCGTCCTTTTCTATTATGCATCATATTTTTTTATAAATCCCATACCTATCGGATGTGGTCCTGTATGTGTACCAATTGTAACGCCAATACGTCCAATCGAAGGCACTTTAACTCCAAGACTTTCATTAACCATATCTCTGAAACCTTCTGCTTCTTCAAAGTCAATTCCTGTCCCCACAACAAATGCATAGTCTTCCACTTTTTCGCCGCTTTTCTTGAAGTGTTCCTGTGCTATAT
>NZ_JAVBNS010000023.1:0-8733 GCF_031551385.1 Anaerosporobacter sp. | reverse complement strand
CATCTTCAAAAGAAAATACATTTCCACAATTCACACAAATTAAATGATGATGATGGTGCACACAATCTTCTCGCCCTAATTTTCCTATCTCATAGCGCACATATCCATCATCTAAGTTCAATTTATCAATTAAATGTAACTCCGACAATAGCTGAATGGTACGATATACTGTAGCTAGTCCAATTTCAGGATATTTATTTTTTACACAATCATATATTTCTTCTGCAGTTAAATGCTTATCTGGTCTACTATCCAAAACTTCTAGAATCGCAATTCTTTGTGTTGTAACTTTTAATCCGTTTTCTTTTAACAATTCTTTAAAACGTTTTTGGTTATTGGACATCACGGCCTCCCCACCTATTATCCATAGGTATACTAATAAAACTAGAGATGCTCTCTATTAACAAAATGTATTATAATCTTTATAATTATAGTTACAATTATATTTACTATTATATCCTGCACTATAGTGCAGCGGCTCTATTGCCTATTCTATATCAAAATGTCACCTAAATGCGACTTATATTTTTCATCGTTATTATCTTAATTATTCTTTATCAAATTCAATTTCTGTATCATCTAACATCTCTATAAATACTTTTGAAATCGCTTGCAATTCATTATCATCTTCAACAACATCATAAATTATTTCGTCTGCTTCATTTGCAGATTCTCTTAATATCAATGCATTCGCTTCCTCATCTTCAACAGAATCTGCTACTAAGATATAATTCACACCACTAATCATTGTTTGTTCCAATACATAGAATTCAATTTTTTCATTATCTTGTGTAGTAAAGACAATCTTTTCTTGTTTTTCTTCCATCATTTACTCTCCTTCGTTTGCTTTATCCGTAATTTGTTCGTTATTGCGTTCCATTGCTAATTTATCAAGATACCCTTGTAATATAAAGATAGCAGCAACTTTATCCACAACTTTAGCTCGATTCTCTCTGCGTACATCACCTTCAATAAGTGCTTGGTGCGCTGCAACCGTTGTTAGTCTTTCATCCCATAATATAACTTCTAATCCTGTTCGTCTTCGTAACATCTCAGCAAATTCCTCTGATTTTTCTGCACGCTCACCGACCGTATTATTCATATTCTTAGGATACCCTAGAACAATACTTTCTACTTCATATTCCTTCACTAATTCTTCAATTCTAGCAAGTGTTTGTCTTAATTTAGTAGGTTCTTTTCTTCGAATCACTTCAATCCCTTGCGCAGTTAATAAAAGTGCGTCACTAATTGCCACACCAACTGTAACTGAGCCATAGTCCAGCCCCATTATTCTCATAAAATCTCCATTCCGCAATTATAATAACTCTGCCTTATACATTGGCACACTCATCTCTATATAACATATATTGAATATTTTCCCAATGTATAAGACATAAAACAGGGTAAGAGAATACCCTTTTCAGCATCATTTTTATTTTGTCAATCTCGTATCAATATAATTTCCCAATAGTTCCTCTAGGATTTCATCACGTTCTACTTTCATAATTAAACTTCTTGCACCTTTGTGGCTTGTAATATAAGTAGGATCTCCTGACATAATATAACCAACAATTTGATTTACAGGATTATATCCTTTCTCTTTTAATGCATCAAAAACCGTTGCAATTACCTCACTCACTCGAATCTCTGGTTCTTTCTGTACTTTAAAATACTGTGTATTACTAATATCTGACATTTTATCACGTTCCCTTTTCTAGCAAATTATTCCATATTGCTTTATCATTATTCTCCGTTATAAATATATTAATATATCCTAGCTGAAAATTCAATGTATTATTTTGAATAATTAGTGAATTACATATTTTTGTAACTTATGCACAGCATCTCTGTTATTGTTCACGGATGAACAATAACACGCTCCACGATGCACAGAAATTATGCATACTGCACAATTTCGTGCTTGCAATTCTCGGGTTTTCTGTGACTTTCGCTTCACTGCACTCACAAAAAACACCTTGCGGGATATTGTATGTGAACAGTAACGCATCTCTTCTATGCTATGAGAACAATTGCATTATAACGATGCGTAAAGAAGTTCGTCCGTAACAAATCCACAAATTTTTACTGAAACAATCTGATTTATCAGCGATTCATCACCTTCTACAGCAACTTTTGCATATCTTCTAGTATGGCCTACTACATAGGATTTGTCATTAATTGTTACAGTTTCTTCAAATAAAACCGTATCTTCTTCACCAATAAATGATTGGTAGTAAGAATGATTATTTTCTTTATCAAGCGCAATCAGTACTTCACTACGTTTATGTTTCATACTCTCATCAACTTGGTTTTCCATCGCTGCCGCTTTTGTTCCTTGTCTTTTTGAATACTTAAATATATGTGTCTGAGAAAAATTCACTTTTTTCAGAAAATCGGTTGTAGCCGAAAACTCTTCCTCTGTTTCACCTGGGAAACCTACAATAACATCAGTAGTAATGGCAGGTTTATCAAACTGTTTTCGCAATAATTCACATTTTTCATAATACAACGTCGTATCATACTTGCGATTCATTCTCTTTAATGTAGTATCGCAGCCACTTTGAAGTGATAAGTGAAAATGAGGACAGAATTTTTTATTCTTGCTTAAAGTCTTAACAAAATCATCTGTGATTATTCTAGGCTCTAAAGAACCAAGGCGAATTCGTTCTAAACCTTCTACTTCACTGATTTCTGTTATTATTTGTAACAATGGCGTAACTTGTGCCTGACCAATTGCTTCGTCATATTCTTTCTCTGAATTACTCTCCATTCCAAAAGATGATAGATGAATTCCTGTTAAAACAACTTCTTTATATCCTTTTTCTACCAATCGATGCACTTCTGCTAAGATATCTTCACGTTTTCTGCTTCGTATTCTTCCTCTTGTATACGGAATAATGCAATACGAACAAAACTGATTACATCCATCTTGTATCTTCATATAAGCTCTTGTTTTCTCTGATAGAGAACCAATCGCTAATTCTTCATATTCATAATCCTGTGCAATGTCAATAACCGCTTCATTACACACATTGTTATCCATATATGCCTCTACTAGAGACACGATTTGTTTCTTTTGATTATTTCCAACAACAAGATCAATTGCCTCATCTTGCTCAAGTGCTTCCTTTGCTGCTTGAACATAGCAGCCAACCGCAACTACTACTGCATTGTTGTTGTTTTTCTTTGCTTTGTGTAACATTTGTCTTGATTTTCGGTCTGCTATATTGGTTACTGTGCAAGTATTTACTACATAAATATCTGCTTGTTCATTGAATTCTACGATTGAGTAAGAAGCCTCTTTGAATAATTCTTCCATTGCCTCTGTTTCATAGGTATTCACTTTGCACCCTAATGTTAAGAATGCTACTTTCCTAACATGGCTAGACTGGTTATTTTGATTACTCATTTCTATATCCTTTCCATCTAAAATGAACAAACATTTTGACGTTTCTCACGTTTGTCATGACCTTTTTTTATCTATATTGCATATTGACTTTTCGATGTTGAAACGGTAGTATTATAGTGTACTAAACAATAGAAAACACAAGCAAAACTCTTGTTTTTTATTGCTTAAATTCAAACACCGAAGGAGGATTTTACATGAAATCAGTTAAAATTTCTTTAAATTCAATTGATAAGGTAAAAGCATTCGTAAATGAAGTGACAAAATTCAGTACTGATTTTGATTTAGTTTCTGGTAGATACGTAATTGATGCAAAATCAATCATGGGTATCTTCAGTTTAGATTTATCAAAACCAATCGATTTAAACATTCATAACGAAGAAAGCGTAGATAGTATTTTAAACGCACTTGCTCCTTACATTGTTGAGTAATTAGCACGCGCTTTGTAATATACGCGAGAGGTAAGTAATTATTTAGGGGAGGATACATTGTATCCTCTTTTTTATTGCTCTTTTTTATATTAATTCATAGGAAAAAGTTATCCTATGAATTAATATATGCCCTATCTATCCTATCTTACTTCAATTGTTTCTATCGTATCTAATGCAACTTTCACTAACTCATCAATCTTTTCTTCTAAGTTACGCTCTGAACGCGCTATTATCCCTATATTAGGCTTTGTAACAGGATGTTTTGCCACAAAGATTGTACAACAATCTTCAAATGGTAAAATTGATGTTTCATATGTGTTAATCTTCTCTGCAATATCCACAATGTCTTGTTTATCAAATCCAATAACTGGACGATATACTGGAATTTCACATACTGCATCTGTTGCAGCAAGACTTTGCATTGTCTGACTAGCTACTTGTCCAATACTCTCACCTGTAATTAATCCTAGACAATTCGAATTTGTAGCAAGAGTTTGCGCAATACGCATCATATATCTTCTCATAATAATCGTTAATTCATCATGAGGGCATTTTTCATAGATATATAATTGAATATCTGTAAAGTTAACAACATGAAGATTGATTGGTCCTGAATATCTTGCAACTAATTTAGCCAAATCTACTACTTTTTGTTTTGCTCTTTCGCTTGTATATGGTGGTGCATGGAAGTAAACCGCATCAATTTTAACACCACGTTTCGCTATCATATATCCTGCAACTGGACTGTCAATACCACCTGATAGTAAAAGCATAGCTTTTCCATTCGTACCAACTGGCATACCACCTGGTCCTGGAATAATCTTAGAATATACGTATGCTTTGTGACGAACTTCTACATTGATACGTACTTGAGGTTCTCTAACATCTACTTTCATCTCTGGGAAACGATCTAGCAATACTGCTCCCATCTCAATACAGATATCTGGCGATTTGATTGGATATTGCTTATCTCCACGTTTTGCCTCTACCTTAAATGTGAAATTACGATCTGGATATAGATTCTCTACAAAATCTCCAACTTTTTCAGCAATATTTTCCCATGCAGTATCATCGATGATTACTACTGGACAAATTGCTGCAATACCAAATACTCTTTGAAGCGCTTCTATAGCCTCATCATAGTCAAACTCTGATAATGCTTCAATATAGATTCTTCCTTGTTCTTTTGATACATAAAACTCACCGTCAACATCTTTTAATGCAAATTTGATTTGGTCTCTTAATGCATTTTCAAATATATATCGATTCTTTCCCTTAATTCCGATTTCCGCATACTTTATTAGGAATGCTTTAAACATAATATATTGCACCTGTACCTTTCTTTTCCTATCACCATTTACTATTTATATTTAACACTACGTAACGATTCAGGACTTCAGCCTTTAAGTTACACTCGCACGTACTCAGCCTAGTGTCTTGTATATCTTCTCAAAATTGGTAATATTTCACCCAATTGTTCCAATGCATAGTTAAGTTCCTCTTTGGTTGTATTCACAGAGAAGCTAAAACGAATTGTAGAATCTAACAACTCCTTCTTAACTCCTATTGCACGTAACGTACCACTTATTCCAGGGTGATTTGATGCACACGCTGAACCCGATGATACATAAACACCTTTCTCTTCAAGAGAATGAAGCAGTACTTCACTTCGTACCCCATCAAAACTTACACTAACAACATGAGGTGCAGTTTCTCTTAAACTAGCAAAATCGATTGCATTCACTGTCGTTCCTTCCAATTTCATAACTTCATCTATAAAATATTGTTTCAACTCATATAGATGAGTTACTTTCTCTTCATGATTTGCATACATCTCTTCTACTGCTTTTCCCAAACCTGCAATTCCCGGTACATTTTCCGTTCCAGAGCGCATCCCTCTTTGCTGTTCACCACCATATATAATAGGTTTGATTTTTACTTTATCTCTAATATATAAGAAACCAACACCTTTTGGCCCATGTATCTTATGTCCACTTACAGATAATAAATCTATCCCAACTCGTTTCGGATAAATCTTAAACTTTCCAAATGCTTGTATTGCATCTACATGAAATAATGTATTCGCATTCTTTGATTTAATAAGCTTTGAAATCGCCTCAACGTCTTCAACAGCTCCAACCTCATTATTCACATACATAATCGAAACAAGAATCGTATCCGGACGTATTGCCGCCTCTAATTTATCCATTCTTACTCTTCCGTTTCTATCTACCGGAAGATATGTCACCTCGTATCCACAATCCTCTAAAAAAATAAGAGGGTTATACACAGAAGCGTGTTCTATACTTGTGGAAATAATATGTTTTCCAGTTCGGTTATTCGCCAAAGCAGTGCCAATAAGCGCCATATTATTCGATTCCGTTCCACCAGATGTAAATACAATCTCCTTCACATCAGCTTTAAGAGCTTTCGCAATAATATTTCTAGCATCTATGATATATCTCTCTGCATCCATACCTTTTGTATGCATAGAAGACGGGTTTCCATAATCTTGTTCCAGTGTTTGCATCATAATATCACGTACACTATCAAACACTCTTGTAGTAGCCGCATTATCAAGATATGCCTGCTTATCTTGATAAGCAATTTTATCTTGGTTGGCTTCTTTTGTTTGTGTATTCATAACTATATTACGTTGCTCCTTTCTTAATCAATCTATGATTCAAGTTCAAACATCAACACTGACAAAATCGTAAGACCTGCTGTCTCTGTTCTTAGTATTCTCTTCCCTAACGTAATAGGCTGTATCCCTGCCTCTTCCATCGCATACGCAACTTCATCATCTTCAAATCCGCCCTCAGGTCCAATAAAGATAGCAACTGAATTCTTCCCTTGTACTTCTCTAATAATTCGTTTTGTCTCTTCCATTCCCTCAGCATGTTCAAATGGAAGCACTTTATATTCCATCTCTTTTGCCACTTTGACAGCTTCTTTGAATGGCATAACAGGCACGATATCTGGAATAATTCCACGACCAGACTGCTTCGCTGCACTTGTTGCAATCGATTGCCAGCGTTCTAACTTCTTCTGTTCCTTCTTCTTATCATCAAGTTTAACAACACTACGCTTCATCATAACAGGAATGATTTGATACACCCCAAGTTCAACAGCCTTTTGAATAATAAGCTCCATCTTGTCCTTCTTAGGAAGCCCTTGAAACAGATAAATCTTAGCCGGTAACTCTGTCTGCGTAATCTCTGAATCAACAATCCTAGCCTGTACAAAATCATTCGCAAGCGAATCAATCGTACAATGATAATCCGTCCCTTGCCCATCACATAAAACCATAGCTTCACCAATCTTCATACGAAGCACATTCTTAATGTGGTTTACGTCAGAACCCTCGATTGTAATGAAATCTTCGTGAACTTGACTTTGTTCAATATAAAAACGATACATAATCTCTACCCCCTTTCATTTTTTGTTCTTTTGCTCCAAATACCTTTACTTGCGAGCAACAAAAGATACCCACTCGCCCATCTTGTTTTCTTCTATTATAGTGAATCCATTCTTTTCGATTGCTTCTTTTACTTCATCACGTTTCATATCAATAATTCCCGAAGTGATATAAAGACCGCCCTTTTTCAAATGTTGTCCTATCTCAGCAGATAATGGAATAATAACATCTGCAAGAATGTTCGCAACAACAATATCATACTTCTCCATTCCAACTTCTTCTTGGAGTGTTTTATCATCAATAATATTACCTGTTTTAACCGCAAATTCCTTCTCCGTAATACCATTTACATTCGCATTATCATACATAGCAACAATTGCATTTGGGTCAATATCCGTTCCTAATGCAGATTTCGCTCCTAATTTCAAACCAATAATCGATAAGATTCCACTTCCACTACCTACATCAAGTAGTACAGTGTCATCTGTAATGTGTTTGCGAAGCCCTAGAATACAAAGTCTTGTTGTCTCATGACTTCCTGTACCAAATGCAGTACCAGGGTCAATCTCAATCACTAAATCGTTCTCATTCTTCTCTTCTAGCGTTTCCCATGTTGGCTTAATAATAATATCATCTGCAACACGAAATGGCTTCCAATATTGTTTCCAGTTGTTAATCCAATCCGTATCCTCTGTTTCAGATACCGTAATCTCCATATTACCAACCTCAACAAAGTCTGCTAATTCAACTAGTCCCTCTTTTACACGAGAAAGTATATCCTCTTTATCCTCTTCATCAGAGATATAGAAATTAACAGTCGCAGTTCCATCATCCACCCCCAAATCAGGCACGATATCAATAAACATTGCTTTTACTTCTTCCTCAGTAATAGGCACTTTATCCTCAATCTCGATACTTTCAATACCAAGCTCATCTAACAAATTACTAACCAAATCAACTGCCTGCGTAGTTGTTTCCAATGAAAATTTAGTCCACTTCAATTTCTTCTCTCCTCTTGTTTATGAAATAACGTTAATTTTACCAATCTAATACCTATGCATTTCACAATCATTGCTTGTGAAACTGCCTAAATAAAAAACCAAAAATATATTAATCTATCTATTTCTATCTATCATAAATGCAATTTTCCTATTCATATCCACCACTTAATCTTTTTAAGTTTGTCCAATTTGATATTATATCATAATACCTTATACGCTGTCAAAAAATTAAGAAATGTATTTGCAATAGTAACACTACTATTAGTAATTTTTGTGGCTTTGTCATACATAGACAATCATATGAATAAAAAGAAATAGCATCCCACACTTCAAAGTTGAAGTGAACCCCATTTGTTAGACACAAAAGTCTAATGAAAGGGGTTTATTTTTATGGGTAAAAAAATATATAGCACAGAACTAAAGCTTGAAATTGTTCAACGTTATCTACAGGGTAACATAGGAGTCGCACAGTTAGCA